>JACPQU010000116.1 GCA_016190305.1 Bacillota bacterium | reverse complement strand
GACCCCTGCCCGGGATCGGATCACCTTTACGAGCGAAACCCTGGTGCCGATTCCGGGGGTGGATTCGACATGTACTTCGTCGGTGAACTTTTCCATAAGGGTGAAGCCGAGACCGGAGTGTTCCCGCTCCGGCTTGCTTGTGAATAGGGGCTGTCGTGCCTGGATGACGTCCGCGATCCCGCAACCGCGATCTTCATCGGTCACCGAGTGACGGTCCGAGGTGACAAAAGCGGTGACCCAGACTGTTCCCAAGCGGTTCTCGTATCCGTGGACGATGGCGTTGGTGACCGCCTCGGAAACGGCGGTTTTCAGTTCGGCAAGTTCTTCAACGGTCGGATCCAGGCGGGAAGCAAAGGCGGCGACCACAACCCTGGCCAGGGCCTCGTTCTGGGCCCGGCTCGGGAATTCCAGGCGGAGAAAATCGTCCAGCGCCCCGATTGCCCACACCTCCCAGGGAAATTTGGGTAAATATTCTATTCCCTGGAAGGTTCTTCCTTCTCGTAAGGATGCCTATCGGCTTCTAAAAATCATCGTTGGATCCGCCGGACGAACAGTACCTGGTTCAAATGCCCCGGTTACCGGGTCGAGGGCGCCGGAGCCGGGGCCTTTGCCGGCTCCTTGGGAGCGGGCGAACCCGGCACCAATCCTGGTTTTCCGGGGGTATCCGGCGCCGGAGGAGCCTTTTCATCGGGGGCCGCCGGAACACGGCCGGCTCTGAGCCACCACTTGATCAACCGCCAGATGAGGGATCCGCTGCCGGCCCGGAAAACTTCCTCCTGGGCGACCAGGGGGACCTGGGCCATTACCTTGCCGTCCTGTACCGCGGCGAGATAGCCGATCTCCTGGCCTTTCCGGAGGGGGGCGGTCACGGTCCTCGGCACCTTCAACTCGATCTTGGGTTCGCCAAGCTTTCCTTTCCGGGCGAGGAGGAATAGTTCCTCCGACGCCGCCATCCCGATTTTCTCCGGGTTCCCTTTTTGCACCTTGATTTCTCCCCAGACCTGGCCCTTGTCGGAAACTTTCCGGGAAGCCCAGTTCGCGAATCCCCAATCCATCAGGCGGGAGGCGTCGGTATTGCGGATCTCCGAACTCGGCGCACCGAGCACCACCGAGATGAGGCGGAAATCGCCCCGCTTGGCCGTCGCGGACATTCCGTAGTTCGCCTCGTTGGTCCAGCCCGTTTTCAGCCCGTCCGCCCCGGGATAGGTCCGGATCAGCCGGTTGGTGTTCTTCAACTCCACCGAGGTTCCGTCGGGCCGCTCCATGTAGGTCAACCAGACGGTGAGCCAGTCGTGAATCTTGGGATACTTGAGCAATTCCCTGGACATGAGGGCGATGTCGTAGGCGGTGGTGATATGACCTTCCTCGGGAAGGCCGGTGGCGTTCTTGAAGACCGTGTCCTTCATCCCGAGTTGCCGGGCGCGTTCGTTCATCATCATCACAAAGGCCTCGTGGGTGCCGGCGATATGTTCACCCACCGCCACAGCGGCATCATTGGCGGACACGATGGAAAGGGCCATCATCATCTGCTCCAGGGTGAACTCCTCTCCGACCTCCAGCCAGATCTGAGAACCGCCCATGCGCGATGACTCCTGGGTGCCTTTGACTTTATCCTGCCAAAAGATCTTCCCGTCGCGGATGGCTTCCATGGCGAGGAGAATCACCATGACCTTCGTGATGCTGGCCGGGGGCCGCTGCACCTTGGCATCTTTCTCATAGAGGATGGTCCCGGTTCCGAAATCTATGAGGACGGCGCTGGGAGACTGGATGTTCACCCCCGGGGGCGGGGTCTGATCAGTCCCCGGATTTATTTTTTTGGGAACTTCCGCCTTCGGAACTTCAGCAGCCTGCGACAGCATCTCTGCGCCGGCCTGGGAAACCATCGTCGCCAGCAGGATCATGATTAAGAACCAGATCACCAACCTGGTTCGCACGAACAAGTTGGACCACCCCCAATTTTTCCATGCTTAGCTTACGTGGTTGGGGATTGATCCATACGGGGAAGGACCTGCCAACTTACGGCAACCATCCGGCTCACTGCAGCAAACCGACTTTGCAGCAAGCCCGGTCACAGCAACGAGCCGGAACACGATGGGAATGATCGATACGTGGGGATCCTAGCTGACGGGGGTCCTAACCCCTGCCGACCTTGCCGTGAATCAAGGGCCTGGGACAGGGAGGCTCTTTTCGGAGCACGAAAGCTTCGGAAAGCCGTCCCCGCCCCGCCTCCAGGCGATCCTCAGCGGACGCATGGGCGACGGCCAGCCTCTCCCCCCTGTCCACCCAATCACCCCGCTTCTTCAGGAGCCGGATTCCGGCCCCCAGATCGACTGACTCATTTACCGCCGCTCGCCCCGCCCCGAGGGCCGATGCGGCCAATCCGACCTTCAAGGCGTTCAACTCGGCGACGTACCCGTCCGAGGACGCCTCCACCACCGCCGTGAGGGGGGCCCTGGGAAGCATCCCCGGCAGTTTCCGGAGTCCATCCGTTCCATCCAGGGTCGGTCCCCCCTGGGCGGAGATCAAGCGGCGGAACTTCTCCGCAGCCGCCCCATTTCGCAGGAGTTCGACGAGCAGGGCCCTCGCCTCGGCCTCGGAGTTCCCAACCCCGCCCAGAAGTACCATGGCGGATCCCAGGACGAGGACGATCTCCAGCAGGTCACGGGGGCCCTCGCCGAGGAGGGTCAGGAGAGCTTCCTCCACTTCCAGGGCGTTCCCAACGGTCATGCCGAGTGGCTGCTCCATGTCGGTGACCACGGCCTCCGCGACCAACCCCACCTCCGAGCCGATGTCCACCATGGCTTCAGCCAGCCGGAAGGCGCTTTCCGGATCCCTCGCGAAGGCCCCCGCGCCGGCCTTGACATCCAGCACCACCGCCCCGGCTCCCGCGGCAATCTTCTTGGACATCACCGAGGCGGCGATGAGGGGGATGCTGTCCACCGTGGCCGTGACGTCCCGCAAGGCGTAGAGCTTTTTATCCGCGGGCACCAGGTCGGCCGTCTGGCCGCTGATCGCGGCCCCGATTGAATCAACCTGCGCGGTGAACTCTTCAACCGAGAGATCGGAACGAAAACCGGGGATCGAGGCCAGTTTATCCAGAGTGCCGCCGGTATGCCCCAGGCCGCGGCCGGAGAGCTTGGCAACCGGTACGCCCGCCGCCGATACCAGGGGGACGAGGACCAGGGAGGTCTTGTCCCCCACCCCGCCGGTGCTGTGCTTGTCGACCACCACTCCCGGCAGCCCGGAGAGATCCAGCCGGCTCCCGCTGTCCACCAGGGCCTGAGTCAAAGCGGCCGTCTCGAACGCGTCCAGGCCGCGGAAATAGACGGCCATCAGGAAGGCGGCGGCCAGGTAGTCAGGGATCTCCCCCGTAGCGTAACCCCTTACGAAAGACCGGATCTCCGCCGGATCCAGCTTGGCCCCGTCCCGCTTTTTCAGGATCACCTCGTAGGGAGTCGAGCGATCCGCGGCCATATCGTTCCTCCCTCACCCCGTGGAAAAGCCTCAGCTTCGCTCCAGGGGTCAGCATCCAGCGTTTCCGGCGTCGTTCAGATCAGGCCCGCAAGATCAGGCCCGCTTCGGTCACCGAAACCTCAACTTGCCGGCGAAGCTTTGACCCGCCCGCCCGGCTTGATCCGGCAACCGGAGCAGATCCGCCAGGGTCGCCGCCAGGTCCGCGAAGGATTCCCGCCGTCCCAGGCAGCACCCCCCCGCCAATGCCGGTCCGTAAAGAAGCAGCGGCACCGACTCCCGGGTGTGGTCGGTCCCCGGAAAGGTGGGGTCGCACCCGTGGTCGGCGGTCAGAATCAGGAGATCCCCCTCCCCGAGTTGCTCCAGGATCCCGGGTATCTCCTTATCCACCACCCGCAAGGCCTCCCCGTAGCCCAGGGGATCGTTCCGGTGCCCGTATTTGGAATCGAAATCCACCAGGTTGGCGAAAACAATCCCCTCGGAGCTTCCCATGGCGACGGTTTCCCGAATCACCCTCAGCCCGTCCTCGTTGTCCACGGTCGGGATCGAAGCCGTGAAGCCGCGATCGGCGAAGATGTCATGCACCTTGCCGATGGAAACCACCGGCAGTCTCATCCCTGCCGCCAGGTCAAGGATGGTCGCGGCCGGCGGCGGCAGGGAAAAATCACGTCTCCCCCCGGTGCGCTTGAAACCCTCTCCGGGATCGCTGGTGAAGGGGCGGGCGATGACCCGGGCCACCGCATGCTCTCCGGACAGGATCTCCCTGGCGACGCCGCAGAAGGAGTACAGTTCCTCCACAGGGATGATCCCCTCATGAGCGGCGATCTGAAAGACGCTGTCGGCGGAGGTGTAGACGATCGGACGCCCGGTGCGCAGGTGCTCCGGCCCCAGCCGGGCGATGATCTCTGTGCCGGAAGCCGCCAGGTTTCCCATGACCCGCTTCCCGACCGAACGCTCGAAGGAGGCGATGACCTCCTCAGGAAAGCCCTGAGGGTAGGTGGGGAAAGCACGTTTCAGGATCAGGCCGGCCAGTTCCCAGTGGCCGGAGATGGTATCCTTCCCCTGGGATCGCGGATCCATGATCCCATAGGCGGCAAGGGGCTGTGGTTCAGGGGGAGTGTTGGATAACGGAACGAGGTTGCCCAGGCCGAGGCGACCGAGGTTGGGCAACGGGAGACCGCCGCAGGCCCGATCAACGCCCCCCAGCGTGTTTGCCCCGACGTCCCCGTATTCTGCCGCATCCGGAGCCGCCCCGATGCCTGCGCCGTCCAGGACGACGATGATCCCGCGCTTGACCGGAGATTTCGCATCCAACCGGGGATGGGAGATGAGTTCGGACGGAGTCCCGCCGATGTCGCCGCTCTCAGGACGCCGAAAGCTTCCCATCCGCAGGCTATGCCCGGGGATGGGTCCTGGCGTACACTTCTTTGAGACGGCTGCGGGTGAGCAAGGCGTAGACCTGGGTGGTGGAGATGTCCGCATGACCTAGCATCTCCTGCACCGAACGCAGGTCGGCTCCGTTCTCGAGGAGGTGAGCCGCAAAGGAGTGCCGCAGGGTGTGAGGAGTGATCTTCTTCTGGATCCCCGCCTGGCGGGCGTACTTCTTGATGATCTTCCAGAAGCCTTGGCGGGTCAGGCGCACCCCCAGGTGGTTTACAAAAAAAGCGGAGGCCGCCTCATCCCGGATCAGCTTGGGCCTCCCCTTGCGGAGATATTCCTTCAAGCACCGCACCGCGGCCGAACCCAGGGGGACGATCCGTTCCCGGGAGCCCCGCCCGTTGCACCGCACATACCCCATGTCGACGTTTACGTCTCCCAAGCCGAGGGAGATCAGCTCGGATACCCGGATTCCGGTGGCGTAGAGGAGTTCCAGCATGGCCTTGTCGCGGATTCCGGAAGCGTCCTTGCCGTTCGGTTGAGAGAGGAGCACCTCCACCTCGCGGACCGATAGGACATGAGGCAGCCGTTTCTCAATCTTGGGGGCTTCCAGGCTGGAGGAAGGATCCCCTTCGATCATCCGGAGACGGAGCATGTAATTGTAAAAAGCCTTCAAGGAAGCCAGATGACGGGAAATGGTCGAGTTGGCCCGTCCCTTCTTCCTGAGCTCAGAAAGATAATCGACGATGGTGTTGCGGCTGGTTTCCCCGATCCCGGCGATGGCCCGGGCCCTGCAAAAAGCCAAATACTGCTGGAGATCGCGCCCATAGGATTCAAGGGTGTTCGGGGCGAGCTGGCGCTCGGTGGTGAGGTAACCTATAAACTGCTGGAGCAGATCATGCATGCACCCAGGCCCCCTGATGCCTCGAACTCCGCCCGTGATGGGACGGTCTGGTTATTTCAACATGTTATGGCAAGATCCTCTGGCGGTTCGACACCCTTCTGAATCATCGACCGCCTCCCCGCCCGGATCACCCTTGGAACGGCTCCTGTTTCTTACCCTCACCAGCCCACGAGGTAGAAATCATATAGTTCCTGAAAATGCTCCCGGACGCTGATCCTGCGGTAAACCATGCCTTCTTTCCCTTCCCGCTCCTCGCTAAGACCTTCCGGTTCTGCCTGAGGACTGGAAAAGAACTGGTTTGTTTCTATGATTTCCCTTTCGGGGGGAAGGTATCCACCGGCCAGGCCGAACAAATGCCACCCCGCCAGCAGGATCAGCCCCAGTCCGGTCACGGTGCGGCGGATTCCGATCGCAATTCTCTTCCGGGACGGAAGGGTAAAGATGTACACGGGTTCCTCCGTGACGTTGAAGTTCCTTTACCCCATTGTTATGACTACCTCGCCGATTCAATTCCAGTTCAAGCCCTCGCCTCCCGGCCCAGGACCTCCCGGAAGGGGATGCACGGCAGGTGGAGGGCTCCCGCCACGGCCTGGTGGCAGACTTCCCCCCGGTACACGTTGATCCCCCCAGCCACGCCCTGGCTCCTCTGAGCGGCTTCATCCAGGCCGGCCCCGGCAAGCAGAGCCAGGAAAGGATAGAGGGCGGCGGCCAGCCCGAAAGTGGAGGTCCTTGGAACAGCGCCGGGGATGTTGGGTACCGCGTAATGAACCACCCCGTGAACGGTATAGGTGGGATTGGAGTGCGTCGTGAGGCGATCGACGGTGGCGATGGTTCCCCCCTGGTCCACGGCCACATCCACGATCACCGCCCCGTTCTTCATACACCTCACGATGTCCTCGCTCACCAGGATCGGCGCCCGTGCGCCCGGCACCAAGACCGCCCCGATGAGCAGGTCCGCACGCAGGGCCGCCGCCTCCACATTGTACGGGTTGGAGATCAGGGTCACCACCCGGCCTCCGAAAAGCTCGTCCACCCGCCGGAGCCGCTCGGGAAGAATATCCAGAACCGTCACCGAGGCCCCCATCCCAAGGGCGATCCGGGCCGCATTGGTTCCCACCACCCCGCCCCCGAGGATGACCACCTGGGCCGGCGGAACCCCGGGGATCCCCGCCAAAAGTACGCCCCGGCCGCCGGCGTGTTTCTCCAGGTGCGAAGCCCCGATCTGGGGCGCCAGCCTGCCGGCCACCTCGCTCATCGGGGCCAGGATCGGCAGGCTCCCGTCGGGGGCCTGGATGGTCTCGAAAGCAACAGCGGTGACCCTGCGCTCTCTCAGGATATCGGTCAATTCCGGTTCGGCCGCCAGGTGCAGGTAAGCGAAGAGAATCTGCCCCGGTTGGAGAAGATCGTACTCTTCGGGAAGGGGCTGCTTGACCTTGACCACCAGGTCCGCTTCCCCGTACAGCCGGCGGGCGTCCAGCACCGTGGCCGCCCCGGCCCTCGTGAAGGCCTCGTCCCCGATCCCGCTGCCCGATCCGGCCTCCTCCTGGATCAAGACGCGGTGGCCCGCATCAACCAGGCTCCTCACTTGGGCCGGGGTCAGAGAAACCCGGCTTTCATCGCACATGACCTCTTTCGGGACCCCGATGATCAAGGGCACTCCTCCTGTAGCCCGGCACCGTATCAAAATACGGAAAAAATAAGCCAGCTCGGCAACGAGGCTGGCTGGATCGCCCGCATTAGTTTCCCCCCGGATCAAGATCTTTCCTCCTAGACTTGCCCATCCAGGCAGATCTTTTCCATGGATAGGCGGCTGGCGGCATGATGGATAGATGAATGCATTGACGGATGGATGGATGCACCCGGAATCAGGTGATCTGCCGGTCATCGGCCGCCGGGACCAATCCTACCCGGCAACCGCGGGGCTGATCAGCCGGATGAACACCGGAACGATGTAGCTTTCCACCAAACCCCCGAGGACGAAGAGGATGCTGATGAGCAGGCAGAGGAAACTGTAACCCAGGAATTGCTGATAGCCGCCCCCGCCCCGGCGCGGGTTCAGCCGGTGGCGGATCAACATCAGGGAGAAGGAAATCCCGGAGGTGCCCATCATCAGGAGGGCCGGCACCAGGATCACGTTATGAGGGAGAATTCCGACGACGGCGAAGAGCAGGCCGGGAAAGGACATCTCGTGGACCACGAATCCGACGGTGAAGCCGAGGATGAAACCCTTGAGAAAGAGCAGGACCAGGATCAACGGGGCGCCGACCACGGTGATCCCCAGGAACCAGATGATCAATCCGATCTTGAGGTGGCTGAAGACCGCGCGCTGGACCACCAGGTTCGCCTGCAAACCGCCGATCCGGTCCAGTTCCTGAAAAAAGACCCGCAGGTACTCGGCGAGTTCGGCTTTCTGGGCCGCCCCCAGGGCGGAAACCGAGAAGGCCCCGAAACCGATCCCCAGGGCATAAGTGAGGGTCACAAAAAAATAGATCCCCAGGTTTTCCCGAAAATATTGAAAAAGGGCCTCCCGGAATCCCCTCACCGGCAACCCCTCCCCGCTTGCATTCATATGCGGAGAATGGGACAACTTTCCCGGCGATTTTGATCCGGCGGATTTTTAGATTCCGGAATCCAATTCCGAAAGGAGTGGGCCTGATTCCGAAGAATATTGGCGCCTGAATTGGAAGTGGTTGAACCACGTTGAAGTGGTGGAACCACGTTCTGGTTGTCGGAGCAGCCATCCTCTAAGACGAAGAGGGAATCCCGGATCAAGACCATTCTGCTCCTGACGATCTCCAACATCTTCATGACCTTCGCGTGGTACGGTCACCTGAAATACAAATCCGCAGCCCTCTGGAAGGTCGTCATCGTCAGCTGGTTGATCGCCTTCGCGGAGTACTGGTTCCAGGTCCCCGCGAACCGGATGGGCCACTTTCAATACTCGGCCGCTCAGTTGAAGACCATTCAGGAAGTGATCACCCTGGTCGTGTTCTCCGTTTTCTCCGTCATATACCTGAAGGAGAGCCTCCGGTGGAACCACCTCGTGGGCTTCGCGATGATCATCGGTGCGGTGTTCGTAATTTTCAAGGAATAGCAAAGCGCGGCTCAAAGACGCGGCTGAAAAGCGGCTTACGGACCGGGCCCGGAAGGCTTAACGACGGTTTTCCCGTACCGCCCCCCTCCCCCGGCCCGCAGGAAGATTTCTCCGCGGCGCGCCGCCAGGATCACCGCGGCCGTCTTCTTTCCCACCACCGCTTCCAGTTGATCGGGGGCCGCTTCGTGCAAGGCGCGGCGTTCGCTCCCGAAAGCCGCCGTCAGCCTGGCCGCCGCCTTGGCGCCGACCCCGGGAAGGAAAGAGAACGGGACCTGGTGGCGGTAGGGCGGCCGATGCGGCGGCGAACCGCCGGGCGGCCGGTCGGCGATGACGGACACCCGGTCATCCACCCCCATCACCACCGGGCCGCCACATCGCGGGCAACGCTGTACCGGGGGAGGCTCGGAGGCGATCCGGCGGCACGAAAGGCATGCGCTGCGGCGATATTTCCCCAGTTCCGGGTCGAGGCCGTAGTTGGCAACCACCCCGCGCCCGTCCTGGCCCAGCACGGCGCGCCGGATCTCCGCGAAGGAAAGTTCGGCCAAGCAGAGCAGGTTGAACTCCCGCCCGATCGAGGCCCGGGAATGGGCGTCCGAGTTGCTCAGGAAGGTCAGGGAAGAATGCTCCGCAATCCGATCGGCCAGGGCGGTGTCGGCGCTGAGACCCAGCTCCAGGGCCGGGACCGAATCCGCCGGCAACGGGCCGAAGATGAGGGAAAGCCGGTCCACCGCCGCTCCCAACACCCCCTTGTGGGGTGTGAAAGCATGGGCGGGGATCAAAAAGCCTCCCAGATCTCCGGACAGGGAGGCCAGTGCGCACGGATCGATGCGGCAGGGACGG
>JACPQU010000115.1 GCA_016190305.1 Bacillota bacterium | reverse complement strand
GTCCACAGCGGAGAAGTGATGCGCGCGGATATGTGCGCCCGGCGGTCATCCGAGCCGGGGGGCCGGGGATAAGATCCGCAGTCGGCCTGCGTGTCGGGACCGGTAACGGAGTATAGACGCGATGACCGGGAAGAGGGTGTCGCTGTGAGGCTGGAGCACAGCCTTCGTCTGGAGCAACGCCCCAGGTTGGTGATGACGCCGCAATTGCGGTTGGCCCTCGACGTCCTGCAACTGCCGGTCCCCGAGTTGAACGACTTCCTCGGAGAAGCCATGAACGACAATCCCTATCTTGAAAGCGAAGAAGAGGAAGAGAGTTCCCACCCGGAAGAGTCCCTCACCAAGGTTTCTCCCGAGTCAACCGAAGAGGAACATCCGCCCAAGGATGAGGAACCGGAATCAGCCTGGATCGAGAAGCTTCTCCTCGAGGAAAGGTCAGGCAATCAGGGTGTCCGATCCCCGGTGCGGGAGGCCGAAGCGGTCTCCTGGGAAGCGCAGGTCTCCGCCCCGCTCACCCTCCGGGACCATCTGGCTTGGCAGCTCAACATGACGGAAATCCCTCCGGACATAAAGAGGGTGGCCACCTACATCATCGACTCCACCGACGAGAACGGTTACCTGCCATCGGACTGGTGTCCGACCCCCAATCCGTTTCCGGATGAGATCCTCTCCCATGCCCTCGAGCTGGTCCAGGGCTTTGATCCCCCCGGGGCGGGCGCACGCTCCCTGGAAGAGTGCCTCCTTCTCCAGCTCAAGCACCTGGACGTCGAGGACCCGATCCTGGAAAAACTGATCCGGGAGCACCTGGTGGACGTTGCCGCCTGCAGGTTCCCCAGGATCGCCGCGGCGCTCGGAGTCCCTCTGTCCGAGATTCACCGGGCCGTGGTCAGCTTGCGGCTCCTTGACCCGAAGCCGGGTCGTGCTTACAGCCCGGCCTCTCCGGGAACCTACATCATCCCGGATGTAGTCGTCCACCAGGTCGACTCGGATTACGTGGTGACCACCAACGAAGCCGCCTTGCCCCGGCTGAAGATCAGCCCCTGCTACCAGGCCCTTCTCTGGGAAGGAAATGTGGACCGGGAGGTGCGCTCCTTTCTTGAGGACCGGCTCCAGGCCGCCCTCTGGCTGCTGAAGGCGCTGGAGCAGCGGCGGCTCACCCTGCACCGGGTGTCCGAGGCCATCGTCGAATTCCAGCGGGACTTCTTCGATTTCGGCCACGAGTATCTGGTTCCCCTGACCCTCAAGAGAGTGGCGGAGCGGGTTGGCCTCCATGAATCCACCGTCAGCCGGGCCACGGCGGGGAAGTATGCCTACACCACCAGGGGTACCTTTCCCCTCCGCTTCTTCTTTTCCAGCGGAGTTTCCACCGACGACGGGATGCGGAGCTCGGCCGTGAGCATCAAGCGAAAGATCTCCCTCCTGGTCAAAGAGGAGCTTCCCCGGCAACCCTTCACCGACGCCCAGATCGCCGCCTTTCTGAACCGTCAGGGGATTCTGATCTCCCGCCGCACCGTGGCCAAATACCGGGAGGACCTGGGCCTGCCGGGATCCCGCCATCGCCGCCGGTACTAGCGACACCCTTCCTCCACCCTATGGAGTTTCTTTTACTTTTCGTCTCGATCCGCTTTTGGTCTCGATCCGCCGTCGTCTCCCGCCGATTTCTTTTCCTCCTCGGTCACCTTTCAGTCAGTAATCGTTCAGTCAGCCATCTTTCAGTCATTCTTTTGATGGACTCCGAACATTCGTAATCAATCGGGTGGTGAAACTATACATACTACGGAGGGGCGGAAACGGGGGCCGATCAAGGGGCTTCGGAAGACAAGCTGAATAGCCAAAAAGGCAGGAACTTTCCAGTCCTGAGAGAATTACCCCCGGGTCAGGTCAGGAACCATGTCCACTTTGTCTTTGAACGTTTCGATTTTGAACGTTTCGTAGAAGGTTTTGATAAAGGGAGGCAGGACAGATGACGATCAAGGTTGCGATTAACGGTTTCGGCCGGATTGGACGCCAGATCCACCGGATTGCCATGGGCAGGCCGGGGATCGAGCTGGTGGCGGCCAACGATCTGACCGATGCTGCCACCATGGCCCACTTATACAAGTACGATTCCAACTACGGCGTGTACCCGGGCTCGGTGGAGGCCCGCGGCGAAAGCCTCGTGGTTGACGGAAAATCCATGCGGATCCTGGCCCAGCGGGATCCGGGCGCGTTGCCGTGGGGGGACCTGGGCGTGGAGATCGTCATCGAGTCCACCGGCCTCTTCACCAGCCGGGACAAGGCGGCCAAGCACCTGGAGGCCGGGGCCAAGAAGGTGATCATCTCCGCTCCGGCCAAGGGAGAGGATTTGACCGTCGTGATGGGGGTCAACCATGAAACCTATGATCCCGCCCGGCACCATGTGATCTCCAACGCATCCTGCACCACCAACTGCCTCGCGCCGGTGGCGAAGGTCCTGCACCGGAAATTCGGGATCGTGAAAGGGCTCATGACCACGGTCCATGCCTACACCAACGACCAGCGCATCCTGGATCTGCCGCATTCGGATCTCCGCCGGGCCCGCGCCGCGGCCCTTTCCATCATCCCCACCTCCACCGGAGCGGCTAAGGCCGTGGGGCTGGTTCTCCCGGAACTGAACGGAAAACTCAACGGGATGGCCATGCGGGTCCCCACCTCCACTGTGTCGGTGGTCGACCTGGTCGCGGAGCTTTCCCGGAAGGCCTCCAAGGAAGAGATCAATGATTCCTTGCGGGGGGCGGCGGAAGGAGAGCTGAAGGGGATTCTGGGCTACACCGAGGAGCTCCTGGTCTCGGTCGACTTCAAGGGCAATCCTCTCTCCTCCATCGTCGACGGGGAGAGCACCATGGTCATCGACGGTTCGCTCGCCAAGGTGGTTTCCTGGTACGACAACGAGTGGGGCTTCTCCAACCGGGTGATTGATCTGATCGAATACATGGCCGGACGCGGACTTTGACCTGTATCGGCGGTCCGGCCGGGCCGCACAAACCGATGGGCAGGTGAGCTGATGGAAATCAGGACCCTGAAGGAGATCCCGGTTTCGGGGAAGCGGGTCTTCGTGCGCGTAGATTTCAACGTCCCCCTGGCGGAGGGAAGGGTGGCCGACGACACCCGGATCGTCGCGTCGCTTCCCACCATCCGCTTTCTCCTCGACGGGGGGGCCCGGGTGATCCTGGCCTCCCACCTCGGCCGTCCCAAGGGGAAGAGGACCCTCGAGTTCAGCCTGGCCCCGGCGGCGGCCCGCCTGGAAATACTTCTGGGCCGTCGCGTCCGCCTGGCGCCTGACTGCATCGGTCCGGAAGCTGAAGATGCGATCGCTAAAGCGGCTTCGGGCGAAGTGGTCATGCTCGAAAACCTTCGGTTTCATCCTGAAGAAGAGGCTAATGACGAACAATTCGCGAAAGCCTTGGCTTCCCTGGCCGACATGTACATCAACGACGCCTTCGGGGCCGCCCACCGGGCCCACGCCTCCACGGCCGGGATCACCCGGCACCTCCCCTCGGCGGCGGGGCTGCTCCTGGAGAAAGAAGTAACCTTCTTGGGGAAGGCTCTCACCAACCCGGAGCGGCCCTTCGTGGCCGTTCTGGGTGGAGCCAAGGTCTCCGACAAGATCGGGGTGATCGAAAACCTCTTCGGCCGGATGGACTCCCTCCTGATCGGGGGGGGGATGGCCAACACCTTTCTGGCCGCCAGGGGTTTCCGGATGGGCAAATCGCTGGTGGAGACCGAGAAGATCCCCCTGGCGTCAAAGCTCCTGGAGCGGTCCGAAAGGGAAAGGGTGCCGCTCCACCTCCCGGGTGACTTCGTGATCACCCCGGAGATCAGGGCCGGATCCCCCTTCCGGCTGGCGCCTGCAAGCGGGATCCCGGAAGATTGGCTGGCGGCCGACATCGGACCGGCCACAGCGGAGGTCTTCGCCGAGGTGATCCGGGATGCCGGTACCGTCCTCTGGAACGGCCCGATGGGGGTCTTCGAGCTGGATCCCTTCGCGGGTGGCACCATCGCGGTGGCCCGGGCGATGGCCGAATGCCGGGGAACCACCATCCTCGGGGGAGGGGACTCGGCCGCCGCGGCCCACAAGGCCGGGGTGGCGGAACGCCTCACCCACATCTCCACCGGCGGGGGAGCTTCCCTGGAGTTCCTGGAAGGCAGGGAGCTTCCCGGGGTTGCGGCCCTGGCCGGGAGTTGAAGTCCACGAGTTAAGGGGAGAAGCCCATTGGCGACGTTCGATCCGCGGCCCAGAAAGCCCATCGTGGCGGGGAACTGGAAGATGTTCAAGACCGAGGCGGAGGCCGAGGTGCTCATAGGGCAACTGCTGCAGCGTCTCGATCCGCTCATTGAGGGGATTGAGATTGTCCTGTGCCCGCCCTTCACCGACCTTCCCCTGGTAGGCAAGCTTATTGACGGCAGCAAGTGGCACCTTGGCGCCCAGAACATCCACTGGGAGCGGCAGGGAGCCTTCACCGGCGAGATCTCCCCTTCCATGCTGGTCGGGCTCGGCTGCCGGTACGTCATCGTGGGGCACTCGGAGCGCCGGGCCTACTTCGGGGAAAGTGACGAGACGGTGAACCGGAAGGTCAAGGCCGCTCTCGCGGCGGGGCTCCGGCCCATCCTCTGCGTCGGTGAAACCCTGGCCGAGCGGGAGCAGGGCCGCACCGAGGCGGTGGTGGAGCGACAGCTCTCCGGGGGGCTGGACGGGATCGATCAGCTCTCCGGGGTGGACCTGGTGGCTGCTTACGAGCCGGTGTGGGCCATCGGAACCGGCGTACCATGCGGAGCCGGGGAGGCCGAGCGGGTTTCGGGGTTTATCCGGGAGGTCCTCGGGCGGCTCCTCGGCGACGGGACCGCTGAGGAGATCAGGATCCAGTACGGCGGAAGCGTCAAGCCCGGCAACATCGCCCAGTTCACCTCCCGGCCCGGGATCGACGGAGCCCTCGTGGGCGGGGCCAGCCTTGAGGCCGATTCTTTCGCAACCTTGATCAGGGAGGCGCTGGGTTGACAAAAGAGGGTGAGCAAGGCACCCTGAAGCCCCTCGCCCCGGCGCCCCTCGTGGCCCTGATCGTTCTGGACGGGTGGGGACAAGGTCAGGGGGTGAGAGGCAACGCCGTGGCGGCTGCCCCGACTCCCAACCTGGATCGCCTCTTTTCCAAATACCCCAGTTGCCGCCTATGCACCGACGGCGAGTCGGTCGGGCAGATGGCCGGGCAGATGGGGGACTCCAACGTCGGGCATCTAAACCTTGGAGCCGGGAGGATCGTCTTCCAGGATCTCCCCCGGATCCATCGCGCCGTGGCCTCCGACGACTTTCAGGAGAACCCTGTGTTTCTGGAGGCTATCGAGCGGGCGCGAGCCAGAGGGTCTTCCCTCCACCTGATGGGCCTTGTCTCGGACGGGGGGGTTCACAGCCACCTGAATCACCTGGTGGCCCTCCTGGAATTGGCGGCTCGAAAGGGCTTACGGGCCGGGGAAGGTCCGCAGACCGGCGAGGGCCCGGACAGGGTCTTCATCCATGCCTTTCTGGACGGGAGGGACGTGCCCCCGTCGTCCGGAAAGGGCTACCTTGAGCGGCTGGAACGGGAAGCGGAAAGGATTGGAGCCGGCCGGACGGCTACGGTGATGGGCCGCTACTATGCCATGGACCGCGATCGGCGCTGGAATCGCACTGAGCGCGCCTTCAGGGCCTTGGTGCACGGCGAGGGAAAGGCCGCTGCAGGGGCCCTGGAGGCGATCCGGGTTTCCTATGCCGCCAGCCAGACCGACGAGTTCGTCGAGCCCTGGGTGGTGGCCATCCGGGGTAGCGACGATGCGGGAGAGATCCGGCCGGAGGGAACGATCCGACCAGGAGATTCGGTGATCTTCTTCAACTTTCGGGCCGATCGGGCCAGACAGATCACCCGGGCCCTGACCGATCCGGACTTCAAGGAGTTCGAACGCGGGATCGACCTGACCGGCCTCTACTTCGCCTGCATGACCGAGTACGACGAGAAGTTCGGCCTGCCGGTCGCCTTCCCGCCCATCCAGATCCGCCAGACCTTGGGCGAGGTGGTCAGCCGGGCCGGCTTTCGTCAGCTCCGGATCGCGGAGACCGAGAAGTACGCCCACGTGACCTATTTCTTCAACGGCGGCAGGGAGGAAGTCTACCCGGGGGAGGACCGGATCCTGGTGCCTTCCCCGAAGGTTTCGACCTATGATCAACAGCCGGAGATGAGCGCCCCCGAGGTGACGCGCCGGGTGCTGTCGGAGCTCGACCGGGGGATCCACCGCCTGGTCGTGCTCAATTTCGCCAACTTGGATATGGTGGGCCATACGGGCGACTTCGAGGCGGCGCGGAAGGCGGTGGAGACCGTCGACCGGTGCGTGGGGGAAGTGACGGGGCGGATCATCGCCGCCGGGGGGGTCTGCATCGTCACGGCGGATCACGGGAACGCCGAGCAGATGGTGGATCCGGAAACCGGTGAACCCCATACCGCCCATACCTGCAACCCGGTGGCCTGCATCGTGACCCTGGAGGGGGCCCGCCTGAGAACGCAAGGTATCCTGGCCGACATCGCCCCCACCGTTCTGAAGCTGCTCGAGCTTCCCGTACCGTCTGAGATGACCGGGGAAGCGCTGCTGATCAACGCCCAGGGATAGCCGTAGGAGTGGGCCGCGATCCGTTTAGCCGGATCCGGACTGGGTGATCGGCGGAACCGGGAAGGGTGCGGAGGACGGCCGAACCTGAGACGGGATATACGCTGCTGGAAACGACGGTCCTAAGACTTAAACGAGGTGATCACCGTTGATGACCATCATCGAGGAAGTTCACGCCCGGGAGATCCTGGATTCCCGTGGTAACCCCACGCTCGAGGTGGAGGTGATTCTGGAGGACGGAGCCGAGGGACGGGCCGCCGTACCTTCCGGCGCGTCCACCGGGGCTCACGAGGCGGTGGAACTGCGGGACGGAGACCCGAAGCGCTACCTGGGCCGCGGAACCCTGCAGGCGGTGGAGAACGTCAACGCGATCATCGCGCCGGAACTGGAGGGCCTCGACGCCGCCGCGCAGATCTCCATCGACAGCCTGCTGATCGATCTGGACGGGACCACCAACAAGGGGCGCTTGGGCGCCAATGCCATCCTTGGAACCTCCCTGGCCTGCGCCAAGGCCGCGGCCGCCTCCCTGGGCCTGCCCCTGTTCCGATACCTGGGCGGCCCCTGGGCCAGGGTGCTCCCGGTGCCTATGATGAACATCCTCAACGGGGGCAAGCACGCCGACAACAACGTGGACATCCAGGAGTTCATGATCCTCCCCCTGGGCGCCGGTTCCTTCGCCGAAGCCCTGCGAATGGGCGCCGAGGTCTTCCACGTCCTGAAGAAGGTCCTCGGCCGGAAAGGCCTGGCCACGGCCGTAGGGGATGAAGGGGGCTTCGCCCCGGATCTGCCGTCAAACCGGGCCGCTCTCGACATCATCCTGGAGGCCATCCGGGAAGCCGGCTACCGGCCGGGGGAAGATATGGCCCTAGGCCTGGATGTGGCGGCCACCGAGCTGTTCGAGGGTGGAAAATACGTCCTGAAAGCGGAGGGGTTAAGCCTGGACTCGGCGGGGATGATCGAGTTCATCAGCCGGCTCACGGCCGATTACCCCATCGTCACGGTGGAGGACGGGCTCGCGGAAGACGACTGGGAGGGCTGGGTGAAGCTGACGGCGGCCCTGGGCGGGAAGGTTCAGCTTGTGGGGGACGACCTCTTCGTTACGAATACCGAACGCCTCGCCCGGGGGATCGCGGAGCGGGCGGCCAACTCCATCCTGATCAAGGTCAACCAAATCGGCACCCTGACCGAAACGGTGGAGGCCGTGGAGATGGCCAGGCGGGCGGGCTACACCTCGGTCATTTCGCACCGTTCGGGAGAGACGGAAGACGCCGTGATCGCCGACCTGGCGGTGGCCGTCGGGGCCGGTCAGATCAAGACCGGCGCCCCGTCCCGCACCGATCGGGTGGCCAAGTATAACCAGCTTCTCCGCATCGAGGAGGAACTCGATCCCTTCGCGACCTACCCGGGAGGCAGGGCGCTGGCGGGGAGGAATTCATTGTAAGCGGCTTTCTCTTTCTATGTGCCGCGAAACGGCTAATTCATTCGTAGATGGGGTTAAAGGTAATCCTTCAGGGAGGCCCTTATGGTATCCAGATGAATGGACATCTTCTGAGCTGCGGCGAGACCATCCTTTTGTTCGATATTTTCGATGATCGCACCGTGATCTTCCTTATGGTCCGGAAAAGGCCATCCGCGTGAAGCTACATAATACAGGATTCTTAAAGTCTTGTCTAACAGGGAGTAAATGAATTGGCTCAGGAACTTGTTATGCGCGGCGGAAGCAACCAAGCAATGAAATTGATAATGTCTTTCTATAATATCATCTACTTCAGAAACACCGAAGGGCTTATAGGTCTTTTTTAAAGCAGTCAGAAACTCCGGAGTGCAGTTGGCAGCAGCCTGCATCGTGGCGGTAGGTTCAAGAAGTTGACGAAGATGATAGATATCCTGAACTTCCCCCAGTTTGATCGGACTAACCAGGTAACCCTTTCGAGGAATAACCTCTACCAATCCATCCTTCTGAAGAAAAGATAAAGCCCCGCGAACGGGAGATTTACTCACCTTGAATTGATCCGCTAAATCAGATTCCAGCAAAAATACCCCCGGCTCAACACGGGATCTAATGATCGCATTTTTAAGTTCGTTATAAACCGTTAGCGTTAATGATTCGGCTTTGGCAGCCATAAATGTTCCTCCTAGCCAAGGACTTCTCCATACAGCAAACGTGCAGCCGGCTGCGATCGACGGGTCCTCGCTTCGAATGCTCTATTGGGCAAACTCAATCTGGGACCACTAAATATTCCACCTCGATATCCCCTTCTCCCCCATCATTCTTCAGGAATCTTCAAGGATATATGATAGAAATTTTATAGATATGTCCTTAAAGGAGAACCACATGGCTGAATCGAATAGGGTTTATCTGCCGATGCTCCCTATGGCATCCATCCATACAAGAATGTACCAGCAGACCTAAATGGTAGGGCTCATTCACCTATGATCAGAGGGCAACCTCACGTAGAAATACCAAAAGAGCAAAGCGGGGTCTTCCGGCATTTTCACCACCATCTGGCAGGTGACCAGTTCTAGGCAAGTCGGCCTGCCGGTGAACTTGAAATGGTCCAACTACAGTCCAGGGGAGGAAAATACGGGATGGCAACCCCCAAGACGGTTCACGAAGACGTCTGGAAGCCTTCGGTCTGTTACATGTGCTATAACGCCTGCAACATCCTCGCCCATGTCATTGACGGGGTGGTCGTCAAGATCGAGGGTAATCCGAACAGTCCCCATAATGGTTCAAGGGTCTGCGCCAAGGGGAATGCCGCCATCATGGGACTGTACAACCCCTACCGGGTCACGAAACCCCTCAAGCGGACCAATCCGGAGAAGGGAATCGGCGTGGATCCCAAGTGGGAGGTTATTTCCTGGGAAGAAGCCAGGGCCGTCGTCGCCTCCAAATTAAAGGAGATCCGAGACACCGACGCCCGCAAGCTGTACGTCCTCACCTTCGACATGCAGGGCTTCGGAACCCCCGGAAACGTCTGGGCGACCGCCTTCGGGACCCCCAACGTCAGCACCGGTCCTTCAGGTTACTTCTGTGGGAACGCCCTACATCCCGTTTCTTGGAGTGTTCACGGCACCTTCTTCCAGGAACCGGATTACGACTATACCAAGTACTGCATCCTCTTTGGCAGCCAGCATGGGTTGGCCGCCTTCACCAAGAACCCCGGGGGCTTGGCCCCCAAGATGGCCGAAGCCCGCGTCAAGCGGGGCATGAAGCTGGTGGTGGTCGATCCATACTGCAATAACGCCGCCTCCAAGGCCAACGAGTGGATTCCGATCCGCCCTGGAACTGATACCGCCCTGGCCCTGGCGATGGTCAATGTCCTCCTTAACGAGGAGGGTATTTATGACCGGGAGTTCCTGACCCGTTACACCAACGGCCCTTATTTGATCGGTCCGGACGGGTGTTACGTCCGGGACGCTGAGGGGCGGGTCCTCGTGTGGGACATGGCCTCTGGAACCCCCCGGCCATTCGACGCTGAGGGCGTTCAGCCGGCCATAGACGGGACCTTCGAGGTCGGCGGGGCGGAGGTCCACCCCGCTTTTCACCTGGTCAAGGAGCACGTGAAGAAGTACCCGGTGGAAAGAGCGGAGGAGATCACCACCGTTCCCGCGGCGACCATCAGGCGGATCGCCCAGGAGTTCGGACAGGCCGCCAGCATCGGAAGCACGATCACCCTGCACGGGAAGGTCCTGCCCTACCGCCCGGCGGTGGTGGACTGGAGCAAGGGGGCGATCGCCCACCAGCATGGAATGCACGCCGGCTGGGCCATTCAGCTCCTGAATACCGTCATCGGCGCGGTGGACGTTCCCGGCGGACACCTGGGCGTTTCCGCGAAGGGTCCGGACTGGGAGCCCACCGAGGGTCCCGACGGTATGCTCGTCCCATCCCAGCGGATTGCCTTCCTCGGGATCCCTTACCCGCCGCAGAAGCCGGTGGCTCCGAACACGGTGGAGGCGGCGGAACTCTTCCCCTTCGCCTCTTATGCCATGCCCATGCTTCCGGATGTGCTGATGAATCCCGAAAAGTACGGGTTGGACTACCGGATCGAGATGATGATCCAGTCCCGTTCCAACTACCTGATGACCTCGGTCGACCCGGAGGCGGTAACCGAGGCCTTTAAGCAGATCCCCTTCATCGTCTCTTTCGCCGTCAACATCGACGAGACGGTGGAAATGGCGGATATCGTCCTGCCGGACACCCACGTCCTTGAGCGGCTTGACGCCCTCCCGAACCGGATCTACGGCTGGATCCTACCCGGGGACAGCGACTGGTACTGGACGGTCAGGGCGCCGGTGGTGGATCCCCCTCCCGGGGTGCGACCCTGGGTGGAGGTCCTCTACGACCTGGCCGAGGACATCGGGATGCTAGACGATCTTTACAGTACTTTCAACCGCAATCTCAAGATCAAGGATCCTTTCAAGCTCGATCCAGGGAGGCAACACTCCTACGAGGAGACGGTGGACGCCTACTTCAAGTCTCTCTTCGGCGCCGAGCACGGGGTGGAGTGGTTCAAGCAAAATTTCATCCTCAAGACCCCGCGCAAGCTGGAGGAGGCCTACCCGCGCCCCTTTCTCAAGCCGCGGTTCCCCATCTACCTTGAGCATTTCCAGCGGCAGGGGCCCCAGGTCGCCGCGGTCACGGCCCAGTTGGGCCTGGAGGACTGGGACGTGTCGGATTACCAGGCTCTGCCAGATTGGCGTCCTTGCTCATCCTACAGCGACCGCGGGGAGTTTGACCTCATCGCCATCAACTGCAAGCAGGCCTTTCACAGTTTCAGCTACACGGTGGACGCCGTCTGGCTGAACGAGTTAACGGACAACTATCCGGATGCCAAGGCCGTGGTGATGAACCCGGATACCGCCGCCCGCAAGGGGCTGCGCCAGGGTGACATGGTTTCCGTGCGGACCCCTGACGGCAAGGAGGTTCGGGCGGTGCTGAGCCTCTTCGAGGGAGTGCACCCGGAGGTGCTGGCGATCCCGGGCGTGCACGGGCACTGGGCCCGGGATCGGAAGAAGTACGTGGGCAATCCCGGCCCCCACTTCAATTCCCTGCTGGCTTACGACCTGAAGTATATCGACAAGGCCTCGTCGGCTTTCGACGCCTGCGTCAAGGTGAAGGTGGCGAGGATCCAAGCGGGATGAAGGCGACGGTCACCGTCTGTTACACTGGTGCGATCCGGACGTATACCGGCAAGCGCAGTGAGTCGTTTGACCTTCAGGAGGCAGGAAACTTGAGGGCTCTTATGGCCCTCCTGGTAGCCCGGTACGGCAAGGGTTTTGAGTCCAGGGTCTTTGTCGAAGGGGGAGGCCTCAACAACCTGGCCAGGGTGCTGGTGGGGGAGGTTGAGGTACCCGAATTGCCCGTGGGAATGGATACCGCCCTCGAGCCCGGGTCGGTGGTGACGATCATCACCATCACCGCCCTGGCGGGCGGCGAGAACCTGGATCCCGGAGTTCATGAAGGACCAGGTCAGCGGCACGGGATTCGGGTCGATCAATCTTGAGGGGAGGCCGGAATGGAATTCAATCACGGAGTTATAGGTGAAGCGACCCATCAGCGTGTCCTTAAGTGTTTCGAGTTCTAAAATATTAACATTGGGAGGGTCTTTATGAACTGGCGGAAAAGCTGGTTGGTACTCCTGATCGTGGCCCTGCTGGTGACGGCGGCCGTCTCCTGCAAGAAGAAGGAGGAGGCGCCCAAGGCCGAACCGAAGGCGGCGCAGGAGCAGCCCAAGGCGCAGGAGCCCAAAAAGGAAGAACCCAAGAAAGAAGAACCAAAGGTCATCGACCGGCCCGTGGTCATCGGTATCGGCGGCGAGCCCAACAACCTCGATCCCTATTCGCTGGAGTCGGGGAACATGCGCTTCATCACCGAGAACATCTTCGAGCCGCTGGTCCGGCAGAACAGAGAGAACTTCGAGGTTGCGCCCCTCCTGGCCACCCGCTGGGAGCCCATCGACAAGAATACGTGGCGGTTCTGGCTGCGCAACGACGTGAAGTTTCACAACGGAGAACCTTTAAATGCTGAGGCGGTAGTCTTCAGCGTCAAGCGGGTCCTCGGCAAAGACATCGCTTACGACGCTGGGATCAAAGACCTTTTTGCGGGAATTTCAGACGCTAAGGTGGTCGAGCCGTACATGTTGGACCTGATCACCTCCGATCCCCTGCCTACCATCCCCATCCGCATGGCCTGGCTCCCGATCATGGAGCCCAAGCACGTCCAGGCCGTGGGCAAGGATATCGGGGAGAAGCCGGTCGGCACCGGCCCCTACAAGCTGGAGAAATGGACCCGCGGCAGCCAGATCGAGCTTGTGAGGAACGACGAATATTGGGGAGGCAAGCCGGGGATCAGCAAGGCCACCTTCAAGCTCATGCATGAGGACGCCGCCCGGCTGATGGCCCTCAGGAACGGTGAGCTGCACATCGCTCACAACATGCTCCCCGAGTACAAGGACCAGTTGCCCGGCATCAAGACCATCAGCAGCATCGAGTTCCCGGGGGTCCGGATTGCGGCGGAGAATCCTCTTCTCAAGGACAAGCGGGTCCGCCAGGCCCTCAACTATGCCATCGACCGGCAGGCTATCGTGGACAATCTCCTGTCCGGTTACGGCAAGGTGAGCCAGTGCCAGAACAGCAAGCCCGAGTTCCCTGGCCATAACACCGACCTGAAGGCGGTTTATGACCCCGAGAAAGCCAAACAGCTTCTCAAGGAGGGCGGCTACAAAGGGGAGAAACTGGAATTCGTCGGTACCCGCGGTCGATGGCTCAAGGACGGGGAGATGACTGAGGCCCTCGGCGCGATGCTCAAGGATGTCGGGATCAACGTGGAGGTCAAAGTCCTGGAGTTCAGCAAGTACCTCGACGTTTTCTTTGATCAAGCCAACCCGGTGGACCTGATCTTCATCCCCAACGGCAACGACATCGGGGATCAGGATCGCTTCTTCAGCGGCTATGTAATCTCTTCGAACCGTATGGGGACCTACCGCAAGGATATCCCTGAGATCGATAAGGCGATCAACGAAGCGCGCCATGAGATGGACATCAACAAGCGGAACCAGATGTATAAGGACCTCTGGGCGCAGATGTGCGACGACCCGCCGTTCATCTTCATCATGAACTATGAGGATATCTACGGGGTCGATCCCAACCTCGACTGGGAACCGAGACAGGACATCAAGATCCTGGTCAAGGATATCAAGTGGAAGAAGTAGACGCCGGCTGACAGGTTGAAAGGCGGAGTGGGGCCCCGAAAGGGGCCCCCATCCTTCGGTACAATGTGGTGGCATTCGACTTCCATTCGACTCGACTTCCTCTTGTTGCCACCCGAAACGAAGTGTGTTAACATGGCGTTTAGTTGTTGTCTAAAAATATGGACGAGCCCTAGGTACAAGGTCTGCCTGGATTTCAATAGAAGACCGGGACGATAGATTCCAGACAAGGGTGGTCAGCTTGGTTACATTCGTAAAGCTCCTGCAGTTGATCATCTCCCTAGGCCTCATCGCTGGGGTTCTGCTCCAGTCCGGCCGGAGCGCCGGGTTGTCCGGGGCCATCTCGGGCGGGGCGGAATCGATGTTCGGGAAGAAAGCCCGTGGCGCCGAGCGGCTTCTGGAGCGGGTCACCTCGATTTTGGCCCTTGCTTTCATCGCCAACGCCATCGTTCTGACCGTCCTTCTTTCCTGACCTGCACCGTCTCCAGATGGAACAGGGCTGATATGATTCCCGAAGGGGGGGCTGGCCGTGAAGCGGCAGGAGGCCTGGTCCCTCGTCCTTGAAAAGATCCCCAACGCCAACCTCAGGAAGCACGTCCTGGCCGTCGAGGCGGTTATGCGCCGCCTGGCCGGGGAAGCCGGGGCCGATGAAGAGGACTGGGGACTGGCCGGCGTCCTCCACGATATCGATTACGGAATCACGACGGACCCGGCCCAGCACACCCTGATCGGGGCGCGGATGCTGTCCGAACTGGGGCTCCCGGAGGAGATCATCGAGGCGGTCAAGGCCCATAACGAATACCACGGGCTCCCCCGCGTGACCCCCATGGCCAAGGCCCTATTTGCCGCGGACGCTCTGACGGGCCTCATCGTAGCCGGGGCCCTCATCCATCCGGAAAAGAAGCTGGCTCCGCTCACCCCGGAGTTCATCTTGAAGCGCTACAAGGAAAAGAGCTTCGCCCGCGGG
>JACPQU010000119.1 GCA_016190305.1 Bacillota bacterium | reverse complement strand
GGCGGTGAAAGCCTGGATGTGGACGCCGGGAAGCGCCGCCGCGGACCTGCGGAGCATCTCCTCGTAGTAAGAAAGGGGAAGCCGGGGGTGGAGCCCCCCTACGATGTGCAACTCGGTGATCCCGTAGGCCGCAAACCCCGTCGCCCGCTCCTCGATTTCATCCAGGGACATGAGGTATGCGCCCTGGTCCCCCTCCGCTTTGCCGAAGGCGCACAACCGGCAAAGGGAGGTGCACACGTTGGAGTAGTTGATATGGGCGTTGTTGATGAAGTAAACGTAGTCCCCCACCTTGCGGCGGCGGACCTGATCGGCCAGGGCCCCCAACCCGAGGAGGTCGGAGGTCCGCATGAGGACGATCCCGTCCTCCCGGCTCAGCCGTTCACCGGTCTTTACCTTCTCCGCAATGGGCTCAAGCTCGCTCCTCACGCTCAGTTCCAGCATCCTTTCCCCCCGCTTTCGGCGTCTTGCTCCCGACATTGATTCACAAACAGGATGCAGACTAAAGATGCAGATAGAAAAAACCACCAATTTTATGATCAAGACAGGTTTAGAGGTCGGCCAGTTCGTCCCGCAGAAGGGTTTCCCGGCGAAGGCCGGCGCAGGCGCACCGTCTCTGCACGGCCGCCCCCGCCGCAACGGCCTCTACGGCCTCCTCAGTCTCAACGGCCGGCTCCCCTTTCGGCTCCCCGGTCTGCTCCCAGACATCCGCCCCGTCATCCCGCTTGATGCCTTTGGCCGGCTCCTCGGGGGCGGGCTTCCCTTCATCCTGCTCCCCGGCAGCCAGTTCGCGGAGGGAGCGGATCACGATCCGGGCCATGGCCGGGGCCGCCTCCTGGAAGAGCCCGGCCAGCACCCGGTGCTCCCAGGGCTTGACGACCCCCTCGCCGTAGTTGACGATCAGGCAGAGATGAGCGTAGCAGGCGCCGATTTCCCGGGCCAGGTACACCTGGGGGCACAGGCTCATCCCGACCACGTCGCCCCCCCATTGCCTGAAGGCCGCCGTCTCGGCGGGGCTCTCGAAGTGGCGTCCGTCCGTTACCACGTATACCCCCCGGCTGAAGACCCTTCCCAGGGGTGGAACCCCTTCCCCTTCGCGACTCCCGCTCCGGCCACGATTGCTCCTGACTTCCTCCTCACACGCCCGGAGCAGGATGGAGTGGATCTCGGGGCAGATGCTCTCGCGCATGATGCACAGGTGATCCTCCGCCAGGTGGACGGCGCGGCGAAGGGAGAAATCGATATAGTCAGTCGGCAGGAGCAGATCGCCGGGATCAAGGAGAGGATTGGCGCTCCCGACGCCCCCTTCCGAGATGATCCGCTTGACCCCCGCCTCCCGGAGGACCCAGAAGACCTGGCGGGAGGCCTCCCCGCGGTCGACGCCCCTGCGGCGCCCGTGCATCCGGCAGGACAACACCGCCGGGGCCAGCCCCTCGAAGCGGATCAGCTTGAAAGGAGGGCTCTCCCCAAAAGGCGTGTCCCACACGAGGCCGGAGGCTTCAACCACCACACCGTCCATCCCGGCGCTTTCCGGAAAAGGCAAGCCCAGGGTGCCCGAGCCGCCGATAAAGGCCAGCGTCGCACCGGGGATGGCCTTCGACCGGCGCCTCTCTCCCGCGCCAGTACCGCCAGCAGTACCGCTCATTGCGGATCCCTCCGGTTCGCAGCCCCGATGGCTCTGAAAACCAGGTCGAGCAAAGCCGGCACCGAACCCTCCAGGGAGGCGGGCCTGCCATCCCTCAAGTGACCGAGGATCACCTCGTAGCACGTTCCAACCAGGGCCTTCGAGGAGATATCCAGGTCCTGCCCCGGGATGAGGCCTTCTTCCACGGCCTCCCGGAGATCCCGCTCCACCAGTTCCGCCAGGAGAGTATGAATGGAGGCGAGCTTCTCATCGATGGCCGGGCTGGCCCCGACCGCTTCGATGAGCACAATCCGGGCCTGGGAGCGGTTGGCGGCGAAAACCCTCACGGCCTGAGCGATGGAAGCGCCGAGCTTGGCGAGAACGCCCTGCACCCGCGAGCGGGCTTCCACCACCGCTCCCAGAAGCTGCTGGGCGAGGTGATCCAGGAGGGATACAAAAAGGGCCTCTTTCCCCGGGAAATAAAGATAGACCGTCCCCACGGCCACTCCGGCTCGAAGAGCCACATCCTCCATGGTCGATCGGTGGTAGCCTTTGGTGCTGAAGGCTTCTCCCGCCGCCTCGAGGATGGCCAGGAAACGCTCCTGGCGGCGCAGTTCCTTGCCGCTCAGCCCTTCCTCCCCGGGAAGTACGCCGTTCACGTGGCTTTGAGCCTTCGTCATGACCTCGTCGACTCCCCTTCCCGGCACCATCGGAGCAGGAAGCGCCGGATGCGCCGAAAGCACCGGAGCACCGGAGCAGGATGCGCCGGAAGCGCCGGATGCGCCGGATGCGGCGCCATTCAATACAGCGCTCTTACTGAATGAATATTCATTCAGTACCGCCCGGGTGAATTCCTTTTTTGCGGGGGTTGATTCCTGTGGCTACGTCAATTCCTGCCTTCACCTCGATTTCTCCACCGTATCGCTGCCTGCCGCCGGTTCAATTCCATCTCCTTAAAGATTCAAGACGGGCATAT
>JACPQU010000117.1 GCA_016190305.1 Bacillota bacterium | reverse complement strand
TCGCTTGGTACCGCTTACCAGACTTCAGCCTATGTGTCGGTGGCGAAAGAAGGCGGGTCGAAACCATATACCGGCGATGTCACGGGGAGCGGCAGAGGGTTCTTGAGGATCATGATTTACGATGCCCGGAACGCGCCAGGCGGCGGGGGGGCAGGCTGCACTACCGCAACCTACAGCGTCACCGCCAATGCCGCTTATGGCCTGATCACGCGTCTTGATATCCAGGGAGTAGGTACCTGGTTTTCCCTTGGGACCGGCACCTTCACTGTGACCAACGTACCGGTGGGCAGATACACCGTGTGGGTGACGATGACCCGAGCGGGAACCCGGACGCTCCAGGTTCAGATGGGATGTCCCGTGACCAGGTCATACTTCAAATGACCATCCGCCGGGGATCACCCTGGGGGGCCTTGCGCGGTTAGCGGCGTTGAAAGATACCCTTAACAGCCGGCAAGATGTCGTTTTCTTACAAGAGAATCTCCCGAGCTCGTGATACACTACCCCCGTGCGGGATAGGCAGGGATGGATTCAAAGGCGGTACAACGTGACCGTGATTACGAAAATTGCGACCGTGGCCGTTTACGTGGAAGACCAGTTCAAGGCCAAGAAGTTTTGGACCGAGCAAGTGGGCTTCAAGGTTAAGGTTGAGCAACCCATGGGGCCTGACGCCACCTGGCTGGAAGTGGGCCCCGCTGGGCGCGGAGACGGCCCTGGTGATCTACCCCAAGTCCATCATGGCTGATGCGGATAGCAGGAAGGCGTCGATCGTCTTTGTGACCGCGGACTTCACGGCTGCTTACGAGGGAATGAAGGCTCGGGGCGTCGTTTTTACGGACGAACCCAAGACCATGCCATGGGGCATATTTGCGACCTTTCAAGATGTTGATGGTAATGAATTCCTTTCTGCCCGCTCGCTCACAATATTTTAACACGTCCCATAACCCGACACCTGCTTGCAACAGCAATTCAAAGACGCATGGCGTAAGGCAGTTCCGGGCTGATCCCGAACAGTTTATCCATAATCGGCCCAAATAAGTTCCGCGGATTGGCGTAGTACTCTTTCCGGGCCAATGACAGCTGCCCCGGCATAGAACCGAGAATGACCACTTTTACTTGGGGGGAAAGGTCGGGAGGAAGCCGTTTTGAGTGCTATTGACGGAGTGATTCATCATTTATTCGATCCGCATTTGGCGTAATCGATGGAAGCCCCGCTTTTTTAGCCATATCCCGAACGGATTGAGCCGTACCGGCGATCATTTCCAAAGCTTTTACATATGCTCCGACTTGTTCTTCTGATAAACGTTTAACACTACCTTCTAGGATATTAATAAGGTTTCCCCTATGTAAGACCCAAACATTCTTGTGTGGATTTTTAAGATCAACCCAAATAAACGGCGCTGCTAACACGGCGTTGATATATGCGTCGGTGCCCATCACCGCAACCAGACGTTCCCTTAGAGTCATCGCTTGGCGAAGAGTTTTATCTAGAAGATCTGTGGGTTTATTATTATGCAAAACCTGACCGTTTTGATCTGTAGTGATTAGGCCGCGAATATTCTTTGTCGAGATATAATATAAGCCCCCTGGACCAACAACAACATGATCCAAGTCAAAATCTCCTTGTAATTTTATTCCATTGAAGACATACCAAGTATCTGGAAGATCACTAAGATAATATGCAATTAGATCCTCTCCCTCACGTCCAAGTAGGTAGTTCAAACGCTCCTTATAAAGTTTGTCCAGTTTTCGCTCAAAAGGTTTATTTAATGCGTGTATTATCAATAAGGTGAGTAATGCGGCTGGAATAGTGGTCCAAGGATAACGATAATAAGCAGATAATAAGCCTATTAACATAAGGAACACTGTCATGAATCCTACTATATAGATCAGCTGTCTATGCAAAATTCGTCTCGCTTGGTCTTGACTATATACCCCTGGCTGGCCAAAGAAATTAGCCACTATCCGATCTCCTTTATTCCGTTGGATAACTAAGTTCTCTCTCCAACCCCATATATCAAAATGGTCGAAATCGATTAGTAATAGGAGACTTCTATATCCCTAAGATTCGAGATCTTGCGCTCCGCTCCGGCTACTAACGGGTTGCCCTTGGAAAACATGCTCACTTCTTCAGACCTTAGGGCTCACGGGGACGCAAGCAAGTATTGGCGTGCCTCCTAAACAAGGGCAATGGGGAAGCATTTTTATTTTTTATATAGAGCTTTCTCAGTTCTCTCTTCCCTCGCCCAACGTGCAGCCTAATCCCCCACCCGCAACCCTGTCAGCGTCTCCAGCTTCCCGATCATGGCATGGGCCTCGGCGACGATCTGGTCGATGATGTCCCGCGCCGGCATGATCTCCTTGACCATTCCGGCGATCTGGCCGGCCAGGATCGTCCCCCGCTCCACGTCCCCGTAGATGGCGGCGGCGGGGTACCTTCCCGCACCGAGGGCCTCCAGCTCCTCCACCGTCGCCCCCCGCTTCTCCGCGGCCTCAAACTCGCGGGTCAGCTTGTTCCGGATGGCCCGGACGGGGTGGCCGGTGGTACGGCCGGTGATCACGGTGGCCCGGTCGTCTGCCGTCATGATCGCATCCTTGTACCGCGGGTGGGCGATGCACTCCTCGGCGCAGACGAAGCGGGTTCCGATCTGTACGGCTTCCGCCCCCAGCGCGAGGGCTGCCGCCATCCCGCGCCCGTCCCCAATCCCGCCGGCGGCGATCACGGGAAGATCGACGGCGTCCACCACCTGGG
Source organism: Bacillota bacterium (assembly GCA_016190305.1). GTDB lineage: Bacteria > Bacillota > JACPQU01 > JACPQU01 > JACPQU01 > JACPQU01. The sequence goes on along the minus strand of JACPQU010000117.1, from coordinate 2,181 downwards.
GCACGATGGCCATCGTGGTGAGCTCCCCTACGTGTCCGCCCGATTCGGTGCCCTCGGCGATCACTGCGTCCACCCCCAGCCGCTCCAGGCGCTTGGCGAGGGCCACGCTCGGGATTACCGGGATCACCTTGGCCCCGCTGCTCCGGAAGGCCTCCATGTAGACCCCGGGGTTCCCGGCGCCGGTGGTCACCACCGGGACTCGCTCCTCGACTACCACCTGGACGACCTCTTTCACGTGGGGGGACATCAACATTATGTTAACTCCAAAAGGCCGGTCGGTGGTCTCCTTCATCTTCCGGATCTGTTGCCGTACCCACTCCGGAGGCGCGTTCCCCGCCCCGATCTGGCCGAGGGCCCCCGCTTCGCTTACCGCCGAGGCCAACTCCCAGGTGGCCAGCCAGGCCATACCGCCTTGAAATAAAGGGACCTCGATCCCGAGCAATCGGCAGATCGCGGTGTTCAAGCTTCCGCCTCCCCAAGAAAAGCCTCCGGCGTCTTGGCCGGACCCTGAGTTTATCGAACGCCCGCCTGACGCCACCGCCGGGTCCAAGGCCCCGACGGTTTCATATCCCTGGAATCTGGGAAAGCGACGTTCGATACCGAAATTTTAATACTCTCTACTTTCGATACCTGCCTACTATTTCCTGTTCAGTAATCCTGAGCCGAAAGCCCGGCTCGGGGCTCAACCTCAGCCCCATCCCTGACCCTGCCCCTACCCCTACTTCCGCCCCTTTCACTGCCCAGGCTCCCGCCTGTGGCGAAGCCCAACCGCTACCCCGCCCCCGCATCCCCGCTGGAAAAGGGCCACCCCGAATCCGGCCAGGGCGATCAGGGCCCCGATCCCCATGGCCAGTTGGAAGCCGGCGAGCAGGCTGTCCGGCCGGAGCGTCAGGAGCACCCCGGAGAGGGCAGTTCCAGCCATCATTCCGATGTAACGGGCCTGGGCCAAGAAGGCCGATGCCACCCCGTACATCGACTTCGGGGCGGAACCCAGCATGGCGCTGTTGTTGGCCGGGTCGAAGATCCCCGCGGCCAGCCCGGACAGCGCCAGTACAGCAATGACCACGACGATCCCGCTCGCCGCGTCGAGCCTGGACTGCAAGAGGAAACCCACGGCGAAGCTGGCCATCGAGATCAGGCTGAGGGGCCGTGGGCCGATCCGGTCGGACAGCGCGCCGGCCGGGTTGGCCGCGAAGACCACCAGCACGTATTTCACCGTGTAGACGAGGCCGGCCTGGACCGGGGGAAGCCCCAGCACCTGGAGCAGGTAGAACGGCACCAGGAAGGCCACAAAGAAGTCACAGGTGTACCCGATCACCGAGATCGTCGCGGCAACGGAAAACTCCCGCCGCTGGAAGAGGGATAGGGAGAGCATCGGAGGCCTCTTGGCCCGCTCCAGGCGCCACTCCCAGAGGATGAATGCGGCGGCCAGCCCCAAGCCGGCGAGGGCCAGGGAGGGAGGGGCGGCGCGGGTGGCGCCGGCCAACCCCAGGAACACCGCCGTCATGAACAAGATCGCTCCCGTGAGATCGAAGGATTCCCGGGGGGGCACCCCTGGGGACTCGGGGGAAAAATCCCCAGTGGACACCCCGGAGGATACCCTGGAGGAGATCCGGGAACGAACCGGGTGATGAGGAACCACCCGCCAGGCCATGATGATCAGCGCGATCCCGAGGGGCACGTTGACGAGGAAGATCCCGCGCCAGCTCCACCACTCCGCCACCAGTCCTCCGAAGGAGGGCCCGGCCGTCAGTCCCGCGTAGGCGACGGCCATCTGGAAACCCAGGGCCCGCCCCCGCTGATCCGGCGGATACGCCAGGGTCAAGAGGGCGGGGGCGGTGGCCAGCAGCGTGGCCATCCCGGCCGCCTGCACGGCGCGGTAGGCGATCAGCCAGCCGATGCTCGTCGCTAAGCCGCACAGCAGGGAGCCGGCGGTGGTGACGATGGCTCCGAACAGGTAAACCTTTCGCAGTCCCCAGAGATCGCTCATCCTGCCGAAGGCCAGAAGCAACCCGCCCACCGTCGCCAGGTAGATCAGGGACACCCACTGGGCGGCGGTGACGCCGGCGGCGAACTCCTGCTGCACGATCGGGATCGCAATACCGGCCCCCGAGCTGACCACCCCGCTGATGAAGATGCCGATCCCGACGGCGATCAGGAAGGCCGGGCCGGGCCCCGGGG
>JACPQU010000010.1 GCA_016190305.1 Bacillota bacterium | reverse complement strand
CTTATACCTCCATGATCTCTTTCTCTTTTGATTCCGCGAGGGCCTCAAGTTGATTAATATGCCGATCGGTGATCTTCTGGACCTCATCTTGGGTTCGGTGGGCGGAATCCTCCGGCAACTCCCCGTCCTTGGAGAGTTCCCGGATCGATTCGATGATCTCGCGCCGGATGTTCCGGACGGCTACCTTGGCCTCTTCCGTCTTCTTACGGACAACCTTCACCAGATCCGCACGGCGCTCCCGGGTAAGCTGGGGGATCGCCAAGCGGAGGATGGTCCCGTCGTTGGTTGGGTTCAGCCCCAGGTCCGATTTCTGGATCGCTTTTTCCATGTCCTTGAGGGCGGACTTGTCCCAGGGCTGGATCACCAGCAGCCTTGGTTCCGGCGCGCTGATCCCGGCAAGCTGGTTCAGGGGGGTGGGTGTCCCGTAGTAATCGACGGTGATCCGGTCCAGGAGGGCTGGTGTGGCCCTTCCCGCCCGCAAGGTGGCCAGGTCCTTGCTCAGGGTGGACACCGTTTTGCCCATCCGATCGCCAGTTTCCTTCAGCAGATCAGCCGTTAGATCCACCGTTCGACCCCCTAACCCTGGTTCCGATCTCCTCGCCGAAGACGGCCCTTTTGATGTTTCCGAAGGTCCCGATCCCGAAGACGATCAGGGGGATGGCGTTGTCCATGCAAAGGGATGTGGCGGTGGAATCCATCACCCCGAGACCGCGGTTCAGAACCTCAATGTAGCCCATTTCTTTGATCCTCTTGGCATTCGGGTTGACCAGAGGATCGGAATCGTAGACCCCGTCGACTTTACCCTTCGCCAACAGGAGAACATCGGCCTCGATCTCCGCGGCTCTCAGAGCCGCGGTGGTATCAGTGGAAAAGTACGGGTTTCCGGTACCGGCGGCGAAGATGACCACCCGGCCTTTCTCCAAGTGCCGGATGGCCCGTCGCCGGATATAAGGTTCGGCGACGGCCCTCATCTCGATGGCCGTTTGCACCCGGGTATCCACCCCATGCTTTTCGAGCGCGGCCTGCAGGGCAAGAGAGTTGATCACGGTGGCCATCATACCCATGTAGTCGGAGGTGGTGCGATCGATCCCCGCGGCCGTTCCCGCCGCTCCCCGCCAAACGTTCCCGCCGCCGACCACGATGGCGACGTCCACCTTGTAATCATGGATCTCCTTGATCTGAACGGCAATGCTATTCAGCACCTCGGGGTCGATTCCAAAACCCCTGTCGCCTGCCAGCGCTTCCCCGCTGAGCTTGAGGATGACCCGCTTGTAACAGGGCCCGGGTATGCTCAATCCTCTGTCACCTCGCCCATCACGAACCGGGCAAACCTCCTGACGACGATGTTTTCACCGAGTTTGCTCACCGCGCTCTTGATCACCTGTTCTACGGACTGGTCGGGCTCACGAACGAAGGGCTGCTCGATCAAGCAGACCTCTTGATAGTACTTGCCAAGCCTTCCCTCCACGATCTTGGCGGCAATCTGGGCGGGCTTGCCCTCGTTGAGGGCCTGGGCGGTCAGGATTTGTCTTTCCTTTTCCAGTTCCTCGGCGGGAACCTCTTCCCGGCGGACGTATCGAGGCTTCGCCGCCGCCACCTGCATCGCCAGGTCCTTCGCCAAGCGACGAAAATCATCGGTTCGCGCCACAAAATCCGTCTCGCAGTTCAGTTCGATCAGCACGCCGATCTTTCCGCCCATATGAATATATGACTCGATGATCCCCTGGCCGGCGGCTCGTCCGGCCCTTTTGGCGGCCGCGGCGAGTCCCTTCTCCCGCAGGTAATCGATGGCTTTTTCATGGATGCCGCCGGTGCTTTCAAGGGCCTTCTTGCAATCCATCATTCCGGCCCCCGTACACTCTCGTAGTTTCTTGACCTGCTCCGCGGTAATCAAGTTGCTCCTCCTTTTAACCGGTGAACCTGGTAAACGGTGACCGAACAGACCTTTGCTCGGTTCAACCCACCCGTACGTCTTCCAAAACAACCGCACCGGCACGTCCCTCGGAGTTCTCAGCGGTTTCGCCCGTCTCCGCCGTCCCGGTTCCGGGAACATTCACCGTCACGACTGGCGCTTCGACGGCTGCTCCGGGCGCCTTGGCAGCACCCGCGGACTCGTCAACCAAAAGGATTCCCTCTTTGCCTTCCATCACCGCGTCGGCCATTTTCGCCGAAAGCAGACGGACCGCCCGGATGGCGTCGTCATTTCCGGGAATGGGGTAATCGATCTCATCGGGATCGCAGTTGGTGTCTACAATGGCGACGATGGGAATGTGCAGCTTCCGAGCCTCGAGGACCGCGATCCTTTCTTTCCTGGGATCCACGATCCAGATCGCATCGGGAAGTTTGCGCATCCTTTTGATTCCGCCCAGGAACTTCTCCAAGCGCTCCCTCTCCCGATGCAGGGTCAGAGCTTCCTTCTTGGGGAGGATCTCCAGATCGCCGTTGAGCTCCATCTGATCGAGTTTGTCAAGGCGGTCGATCCGGCGGCGGATGGTCTGAAAGTTGGTCAGGGTTCCCCCCAGCCAGCGATGGTTCACATAGGACATCCCGCAACGCAGGGCTTCCTCTTGGACCGATTCCTGGGCTTGTTTCTTGGTCCCGACAAAAAGGACGGTTCCGCCGTTACGAGCCGTATCCCTGATAAAGTAGTAGGCTTCTTCGATCTTGCGGACCGTCTTCTGAAGGTCGATGATGTAGATGCCGTTACGCTCGGTAAAAATAAAGGGCTTCATCTTCGGGTTCCAGCGCCTTGTCTGGTGACCGAAGTGAACCCCCGCTTCCAAAAGCTGCTTCATCGATACTAGTCCCGCCATAGATATACCTCCCTGGTTTTTGTCCTCCGCCCCCATCATCGACCCGGGGAACCTTCGATGGAGACCGTCAAAGACCGTCCGGCGAAGGCACCCCCCGCGGATCTTCCGGGGAGCGTGCGTAATGGCCGCGCTGAGCATGGCCATTGGTAGTATAACACACCGTTTTTTGACAAGACAACCGAGACACAGGTTTGTGTTACGGGACTGAGATAATGTCACCCCATAAGAGGACTCTGAAAATGTCACCCCCCCATGGTGAAGATCACCTTTTTGGGGAGAGTTATTGTTGAACGCCAAAGAAGCACGTCGGGTCTATGTCGTCGAGCTGTTGGCGACGGGGAGGCTCACCCAACAACCAAGCCGCCCAGGTCCTGAATCTGGCCGGACGCCAAGTCCAACGCCTGAGGGTCCTACGCACTGCCCCAAGCAGGCCTCCCGGTGCAATGTGACGCCAGCCCCTGTGCCCGGCTGGAGTAACGCGGACCGATCCTCCACCCCCACGGGGCCTTCGACGTCCCGAATTCTTTCAATTTACAAAACTTTCAAAGGCATCTAGACTTGCGAGGGATAGGATCATCTAAGCTCTTGTAGAATTGAGTTGCGTATTGAAGCGGCTGAACAATCACGGTTTTTCCAACCTGGTGCTGTCGGCCTTGATTAAAGGCCTTGCGAGGTGGGCGCACCGAGTCCGGCGGTACAACACGGATCTTTGATTGGCGGTGCCACGGCGGCTTGAGCCGTGTTGCCTGATCGTTGTCCCATCCGGTGCCACGTCAACCTTAATCATGTCAACGTTAAACAAGGAGGGACCCGACTTGATGAGGGGAAACCAGGAATTTAAGATAACAACCGCTGTTTTTCCGCTCACGATTCTTATACTGACTATTCTTGCGCTCATAATGGTCATGCTGCCCCCGGCTTCAATCCAAGCGGCGGGGATTGACCTGTCAACCGAGTTTCCGGGCATCTTCGTCCGTCCCGGGGAAACTGTGAACCTTTATCTGCAAGTGACGAACCCTGGGGCATCCGGCATCATCGCCCTGGATACGGATCAGGTTCCTGAAGGCTGGGAACAACCCGTCCTGCGGGGCGGAGGTTTCCGGATCAACCAAGTCTACGTCAAAAGCGGCGAGAACGCCCGGATCACCCTGGATGTGAAAATCCCGGGCAACGCCAGCGCCGGGGCCTATACCGTGACGGTTCGGGCTTCAGGTAATGCGGGGGCCGCGGAACTGCCGCTGACCCTCCGGGTATCGGAGCCCAACCAGGCGGGGGCCGCCCTGACCAGCCAGTACCCCGCCCTGCGCGGACCGGCCGATGCGACTTACAGCTTTCAGGTCACGCTGGACAACGACGGCAACGCCAAGGAAACCTTCAGCCTGGCGGCCCAAGCCCCGCAAGGATGGGAGGTCAAGTTCAAGCCCAGGTACGAGGATAAGCACGTGGTGACCATCCCGGTCGACCCGAACAGCACCCAGTCCCTGGACGTGGAGGTCCGGGTTCCCCGCGGCGCCGCGGCCGGATCCTTCAAGATTCCCGTGAGGGCCGCTTCGGGCTCCGCGACCGCGGAAATCGAGCTGCAGATCGAGCTCATCGGGACCTATGCCCTTAACGTCACCACCCCAAGCGGCCTGATGAGCGCGCAGGCCACCGCCGGACGGGAGAGTTCCGTGACGATCTCCGTTGCCAATACCGGCAGCGCCCCCCTCACCGATGTCTCCCTGACGGCCTCGGCCCCGCCCAACTGGACGGTCACCTTCGCTCCGGACAAGGTCGACGCCCTGGCCCCCGGGGAGACAAAGCAGGTGCAGGCGGTGCTTAAACCCTCATCCAAGGCCATTGCCGGCGATTACGTGGTTTCGGTATGGGCGCAGGGCCGGGAAACCTCGGATGACGCCGAGTTCCGGGTGGCGGTGCGGACCTCGACCCTGTGGGGCTTCATCGGCGTCGGACTGGTGCTCCTCGTGATCGCCGGGGTCAGCCGGGTCTTCAAGGTCTACGGGAGGAGGTGACGCTGATGGGTTCGGCAACCCCGGTCATCGAAACCAGCGGCCTGGTCCGCCGCTATGGCGACCTGACGGCGGTGGATCACCTTGACCTGACAGTCTGCCAGGGCGAGATCTTCGGCCTGCTGGGCCCGAACGGAGCCGGAAAAACCACCACGATCCTGATGCTGCTTGGATTGACCGAGCCGACCGAGGGCCGGGTACGGATCGCCGGCCTGGATCCGTCCCGTCAACCCCTTGAGGTGAAGCGGATCACCGGCTATCTCCCGGACAATGTCGGATTTTACGACGAAATGACCGGCCGGGACAACCTCCGTTACACGGCTGCCCTGAACGGGATCCCCCGTCCGGAGGCGGAGCGCCGGATCGCCAAGGCCCTTCAGCGGGTCGGCCTCCCGGAGACCGCCGATCGAAAAGCGGGCACCTACTCCCACGGAATGCGGCAGCGCCTCGGCCTGGCCGATGTCCTGGTCAAGGAGCCGCGGATCATCGTCCTGGACGAGCCCACCGTGGGTCTGGACCCTGAGGGCGCACGGGATTTCCTGGAGCTGACCAGGGAACTGGCCCGGGAAGGGATCACCGTGCTGCTCTCCTCCCACCTGCTCCACCAGGTCCAGGAGATCTGCGACCGCGTCGGGATCTTCGTCTCCGGCCGCATGGTGGCCTGTGGCCGGGTGCACGACCTGGCGGAGCAGATCCTGGCGGATGAGCAGTTCAGGCTGCTCATCGAGATCCAGGCGCCGCTTCCGGGACTGGCCACTGAACTGGGCCGGTTGGACGGGGTGGCATCGGTCGAGGATGCCGATGGGGAGGAAGGCGGCGGCCGCCGGCTCCGTTTGGCCTGCAGCCGCGACGTTCGGGCGGAGGTCGGCCTGCGGGTACAGGAACTGGGCGGGATTCTCCTGCACCTGGAGCAATCCGGCCGGAGTCTGGACGAGATCTACGCCCGGTACTTCCGAGGGAAGGAGATGGACAACGTTGCGTAAGCAAACCTCACCGGGCGGGCTGGCCGTGATCACCCGGAAGGAATTCGCCGATCACGTCAGCGGCTGGCGCATGATCATCCTGATGGGGCTGGTGGCCGTGACCGGCGTGGCTTCTCTCTACGTGGCGGCGCAGACCATCCGGTCCGCGGTAGGTGAGGCGGGGACGATTGACTTCGTCTTCCTGAGGCTCTTCACCGCCTCGGACGGCAAGCTCCCGCCCTTCATCTCCTTCGTCAGCTTCCTGGGGCCCCTCGTCGGATTGGCCCTGGGATTCGACGCGGTAAGCGGGGAGCACGCCCGGCGGACCTTGAGCCGGGTGCTGGCCCAGCCCATTCACCGCGACGCTCTGGTCAACGGTAAGTTCCTGGGCGGGCTGGCCGCGGTCGCCGCCATGCTCTCGGCCCTGTGGCTGGCCGTGGGCGCCCTCGGGCTGGTGCTCATCGGCGTGCCGCCGACCGCGGACGAGTTCGTCCGCTTGGCCGCTTTCCTGGCGGTCACCGTGATCTATATATCTTTCTGGCTGGCCCTCTCCATCCTCTTCTCAACCGTATTCCGGCAGGCAGCCACCTCCGCCCTCGCGGGGATCGCCGCCTGGCTCTTCTTCGCGATCTTTGCCGACCTGCTGGCCGACCTGGCCGCAGCAGCCCTGGTACCCGCCGCCGCGGGGGGCAACCCGGAGGCGATTTTCGCCCAGGAGCAGATCCGGCTCTGGCTGTCCCGCCTGTCCCCGGTCACCCTGTACTCGGAGGCGGTCAGCACCCTGCTCACCCCCAGTATCCGTGCCCTGGGCCCGGTGATGGTCGAGCAGATCCTGGGGGCGCTCCAGGGGGTTCTCCCCATCGGGCAAAGCCTGCTCCTGGTCTGGCCACAGGTGGTCGGCCTGATCACCGGGACGGCGGCCTGCTTCGCCGCCTCATATATCCTTTTCATGCGGCGCGAGATCCGGGCCTAAAGGATATACCGGCTGAGGTCGCGATCCTCAAGCACCTTCTCCAGCCGTTCCCGGACAAAAGGCCCGTCTATATTGACGGCTTGGCCGGCCATCTCATCCGCCCGGAACGAGATCTCTTCCATGGTGCGCTCCAGGATGGTGTAGAGGCGGCGGGCCCCGATGTCCTCGGTCCGGGAGTTGACCTCGTAGGAGATCCGGGCGAGTTCGGAGATCCCGTCGGGGGTAAAGACGATTTCCACACCTTCAGTGGCCAGGAGGGCCGCGTACTGCTTGATGATCGCGTTGTCCGGTTCGGTCAGGATCCGCTCGAAGTCATCCCTCGTGAGACCGGAAAGCTCCACCCTGATGGGGAACCGTCCCTGAAGCTCCGGGATGAGGTCCGCGGGTTTGGCCATATGAAAGGCCCCCGCGCTGATGAAGAGGACATGATCAGTCCGGATGGGGCCGTGCTTGGTCATCACGGTGCCCCCCTCCACGATGGGCAGAAGGTCCCGCTGCACCCCTTCCCGGGAAACATCGGGTCCCGTGCCCTTCTCCCGCCCGGCGATCTTGTCGATCTCGTCGATAAAGATGATCCCCGATTGCTCGGCGCGGGAGACGGCCGTCGCCACGACCTCGTCCTGGTCGATGAGCTTTTGGGCCTCCTCATGGGCCAGAAGCTTCCTGGCTGCCGCCACCGTGACCCGTCTTTTTTTCTTACGGCGGGGCAACAGCCCCCCGAAGAGATCCTGGAGGTTGACCCCCATCTCCTCGATCCCGGCGCCGGAGAGGATCTCAAGCATCTGGGGGGCCCGATCTTCCACCTCCACCTCCACCATCTCTTCTTCCAGTTCCCGGCGCCGGAGTTTCTCCTTAATCAAACGGCGCCGGTCCTTCCCCTCCGGATCCTCGTCTTCGTCCGGGGGAGGGGCTTCTTCACGCTGGCCCCCGCCTCCGAACGCGGATCCCAGCAGCGCTTCCAACGGATTTCGCGGTCCCTGGCGGCGGCGTCGGGGGGAGGGAATCAGCAAGTCGAGCAGCCTGGCCTCTGCGGCCGCCTCTGCCTGGGCCTGCACCCCGGTTGTCTTCTCCTCCCGAACCATGCGGATCGCGGTCTCAAGGAGGTCCCGGACCATGGACTCCACGTCCCGCCCGACATAACCCACCTCGGTGAACTTCGTCGCCTCCACCTTGACGAACGGCGCCCTGACCAGCCGGGCCAAGCGCCTGGCGATCTCGGTCTTTCCCACGCCGGTGGGGCCGATCATCAGGATGTTTTTCGGGGAAATCTCTTCCCGCAGCTCCGGAGGCAGCCGGAGCCGCCGGATCCTGTTCCGCAGGGCCACGGCCACCGCCCTCTTGGCGTCAGCTTGTCCCACGATATAGCGGTCAAGTTCTTCCACGATCCGCCTGGGGGTGAGTTCCATGTCGTTCATCGCCTGCACGGCCTCCTCGTTTTAAAAGCCGTCTCGCGGGCGGCCGGGTGATCCACTTAGGTCTCTTCCACCACGATCTGATCGTTGGTGAAAACGCAAATGCCGGCAGCAATGCGCAGGGCTTCCCGCGCGATCTCCCCCGCGCCGAATGCGGTATGGCCGGCCAGCGCCCTGGCCGCCGCCAGGGCGAAGGGACCTCCGGAACCAACTGCGGCCAGCCCGTCATCTGGTTCAATGACCTCCCCGGTCCCGGAAAGGATCAACAGGTGTTCCCTGTCCCCGGCGACGAGCAGTGCTTCGAGCCGCCGAAGGATCCGGTCGGAACGCCACTCCTTGGCAAGTTCCACCGCTGCCCGGGGCAGGTTTCCCTTGTATTGATCCAGCTTGGCTTCAAACTTTTCGAAAAGGGTCAGGGCGTCGGCGACCGCACCGGCGAACCCGGCGACCACCCGGCCCTCGTGAAGGCGCCGGACCTTCCGCGCCGTGCTCTTCAGGATCACGTTGTTGCCGAAGGTGATTTGTCCGTCCCCGGCTATCGCTGTGATCCCGTCTTTTCTCACACCCAGAATCGTGGTTCCCCTGAATGACCCGGTCTCCAACTCTCCACCCCCTTGTCTTGGTTCTCCGGTCCCTGGGTTTCCATGGTGTTTCGTGTAGCAGTCCTTGGCTCACCAGGTGTTTGATTTACCGGCGCCAGGTCACCGGCGCCAGGTCTAAAACATGATCCTTGATAAAGTCATCAAGGGCCTTCAACGCCCGTTCCGACAGATAAAGGTTCCGCTCCCGCCGATCCCTGACCAGGTTCTCGAGTGGCGGAAGCAGACCGTAGTTAGCGTTCATCGGCTGAAAGGCAACTCGACGGAGCCGGCCGGTCCCTTGAGCCCCGTCGGCGGCGCCCGCCCCGCCCGTCTTGTCCGCCCCGCCCCCTGAAACATGGGCGCAAAGGGAACCGACGGCGGTGGCGGCGGGGAAGACCAGGGGGCTCAACCCCGCCAGAATCCTGGCCCCGTTCAGGCCGGCCACCAGGCCGGTGGCCGCCGACTCCACGTAACCCTCGACCCCGGTGAGCTGCCCTCCGGCAAGGACCTTATCGCGCCCCCTGAACTGCAGCGTGGCCTTCAAAAGGCGGGGGGAATCGATAAAGGTGTTCCGGTGCATGACCCCGTACCGGGCGAATGCGGCCTTCTCCAGGCCTGGGATGAGGCTGAAGACCCGCCGTTGCTCGCCCCATTTCAAGTTGGTCTGAAATCCGACCAGGTTGTAGAGGGTCTTCAACGTGTTCTCCGGACGCAACTGGACGACGGCCCATGGCCGGCGCCCGGTGCCCGGGTCTACTAGACCCACCGGCTTCATTGAGCCGAATCTAAGGGCATGACGGCCGCGGCGGGCGATCTCCTCCACCGGGAGGCAGCCTTCGAAAAAGATCGCCTTATCAAAGGAGCGGCGGGGGTGGGCTTCAGCCCCCACCAGGGCCTCGTAAAAGGCATCGTACTCTTCCCTGGAAAGAGGGCAGTTGAGGTATCCCTCGGGATCCCCCTTCTCGTACCGGGAGGCCGGAAAGACGCGGCTCCTGTCGATAGTTTCCGCCTCCACGACGGGCGCCACCGCATCGTAGAAGTAGAGGTGCTCGATCCCGGTGAATTCGGCGAGGGAGGCGGCCAGGAGTTCCGAGGTCAGCGGACCCGAGGCCAGGACGCAGACCCCGGCGCCGTGTGCCAGATCCCCAGGGTCCCCTGGAAGCTCGGTGACCTCCCGGCGCACGATCTCCACCATGGGATGACTCGCCAGTGCCGCGGTGATCCCTGCGGCGAAAGCTTCCCGATCAACCGCCAGGGCCGCTCCCGCGGGCACCGCGGTACGCTCGGCCCAGTCCATGACCAGGGAGCCCAGGCGCCGCATCTCCTCCTTGAGGAGGCCCACAGCGTTGGTCAACTGGTTGGAGCGCAGGGAATTGCTGCAGACCAGTTCCGCCAGGTCGGCCGTACGGTGGGCGGGGGTCATCAACTGGGGACGCATCTCCAAGACCGCCACGCGGTATCCTCTTTGCGCGGCCTGCCAGGCGGCCTCCACACCGGCCAGGCCGCCTCCGATCACCGCCAGGTCGGCCGCCGGCTTCATTTTCGGGCCCCGCCCGGGCTCCGCGCGGAACCGGCCGAACCGGCAGGTGCCGTCGTATAGCCGCATCCAGAATTGGCACACTTGAGGGACGCCTTCCTCCCCCGGGCGGCGGATTCAACCAGGAAGGTTTCGCAGCGGGGACATTTCTGCCCGGTGGGCTTGTTCCAGGAGACGAAGCTGCAGGTGGGATAGTTGGCGCAGCCGTAAAAGCGCCGGCCTTTCTTTGACCGGCGGACGACGATGTCGCCGCCGCAGTCCGGGCAGTTCACTCCGACGCTTTCGACAATGGGCTTGGTGAAGCGGCACTCCGGGAACCCGGGACATGCCAGGAACTTTCCGTATCGACCGTGCTTGACCACCAGGTTCCGCCCGCAATGCTCGCAGATTTCGTCGGTCACCTCGGGGGCGATCTCCACTTTTCCGATCTGCTCCTCGGCCCGATCGATGAGCTGGGCGAACGGGTTATAGAAATCCCGGAGCAGATCTTTCCAGTCCTGCTTCCCGTCCTCCACGTCGTCCAGCCGGTTCTCCATCCGGGCGGTGAAATCGACGTCGATGACCGACGGGAAGTGTTCTTTCAACAGTTCAACCACCACTTCTCCCAGTTCCGTGGGCACGAACCGCTTTTCTTCCCTGATCACGTAGCCGCGCTCCAGGATCGTCTCCACGATGGGGGCATAGG
>JACPQU010000114.1 GCA_016190305.1 Bacillota bacterium | reverse complement strand
CATTATCGGGAACCAGGCCATCCGGATGGGCACGATGGGGTTGCGGCCGTCGGTGATGATGTCCACGACGTAAGGTTCCACCGCCTTGGCGTCGCTGATCCCCTGCCAGAGGTGGAGGTATCCCGAGTTCAGGGCGGGATCCAGGCCCCGCTTGACGCTGAAGACCACCGTGTCGGCGTTGAAGGGCTCGCCGTTCTGGAACTTTACGTCGTTCCGAAGCCAGAAGCGCCAGGTGTTTTCGCTGACGTTCTCCCAGCGGGTCGCCAGAAGGGGCTTCAGGTCGAAGCTGTCCGCCGCCTGCCGGACGAGGGTCTCGAAGATGTTGGCCGTGATCAGACGCTCGTTTCCGTCGTTCAGCGCATGGGGGTCAAGACTCCCGGGCTCCGCCCCCATGCCGATCACCAGCGGCCGGTCGATAATCTGGGGCTCTGCCTTTTTTGGCTCTTCCTTTTTGGGTTCCTCTTGCTTGGGTTCTTCCTTCTTGGGCTGTTCCTGGGCGGGTTTGGCAGGCTCCGCCCCGGGAGCATCCTTCTTCTTGCATGCCGAAGCGATGGCCATGGCCAAGGTAAGGAGAAGGAGCAATACCAGAACCCTTTTCCACCTCATATCCGACCCCTCCACATCCCTCTGGTCTGTTTTGTTGAGTTTCCCGCCGGGAAAGAAATCAGGCTAATCAGGCGACGTTGATCCGGCAATCGCATTCCCCCATGTGTGAACCTAAGTATACCAAATATACCATATAATGGTATATTGCTCCTCCCCAAGTTTGGGTTTTATTTGCAGGAAGATATCTTATTGGAGAGATTGGCGACTATAAAAGGATAGGAGTTCCGAAGGGAGGGGAGACTAGGCCGACGGTTTTTCTGGTGGGGAGTGTGTGCATCAGTGTGTGCATCAATGAACGAACACAGGATCATCCTGGAACAGCTCAAAGGGATCAAATTAGCCTTGGCTCAACTGGAGCATGAAATGGAGGCCGGCGTCAGGCGGAGAGAAATGCTCCTGGCGATGCAGACCGCCTACGAGGGCTGGCTGAGGATGCAATCCGGCTGTCCCTTCAGCCGGATGCTCCGGATCAAGGGACCCTTCCCCATTGAACCGCCTCCGAGCGACCTTTTCGGTGTTGATCCGGACCAGGCCACCTGCTGATACGCCACCTGATCTCCATTGTAGTGCCCAGACTCCCCGGATCAGTGGAAAAGACGCTTTTGCAAGCCCTTCTAGTGGCGGGTGGTGCTCACGCATTTCCGCGGCAGTCACCATTACCTCCGGAAGCCGGGAACACCTTTCCTGGTCCGCAATTCCCCTGCATGGGAAAACCTTACCCCTTGGTACCCTCCGTTCCATAATCCAACAGGCAAGGTTGACGGTTGCCGAATTCCAGGAACTCTTGAAGTAACTTAACCTCGAAATTCGCTGGCAGAATCAGGCAGGGACATTTTCGGGCTGGCTGACTCTGGCAACCGAGGAAACACCCTCGCGCTGTCGAATCCCTCCAAACCACGACCCTGGACGTCGCGGCGGGGGTGAGACAGCTCTGCGGTACTTGCTGGCCGTGTGGGCGGGAAAGCTCGCGCTATGGGCCTTACGGCGCATCGGGCGCGGCGGATCGACTTTGCCCGGGAAGATCGCCCGTGCCCTTGATCCGGGGGTGCTCCGGCGGCTGGCCGCCCAGTGTCCGGGCGGGATCTTTCTCGTCACCGGAACCAACGGAAAGACCACCACCGCCCGCATGCTCACCTCCATGCTCAGGCGAACCGGCCGAAAGGTCGTGCACAACCGGTCCGGGGCCAACCTCCTGGGCGGTCTCACCGCCGCTTTCCTGGAATACGCCGGATGGAACGGCCGTATCGCAGCGGATATGGCCGTCCTTGAAGTCGACGAGGCGACCGTTCCGCGGGCCGTCCTTGAACTCGCCCCGATGGGCGCCGTCGTGACCAATTTTTTCCGTGATCAACTTGATCGCTACGGGGAGCTTGACCGGACCATCGCCCTGGTCAAGGAGGGCCTCCAGGGTCTGCGAGACAACCGGTTGACCCTTCTTTGCAGCGATGATCCCCTTTCCGCGGGGCTCGGGGAAGAGCTCTCCGGGGCCGGGGCCTCCTTGATTTATTACGGCCTTGAGCCGGGAGCCGCGCGAGATTGGTGTGTCCGGGATCAATCCGATCACGAATGGGCGGTATGCCCGACCCTGGCCGCCGCCCGAGAGGCGGAGTCCCTTCCCGTCGCTAACGATTCGGAGTCCTTGCCCATCGCTCAGGATTCAGAGCCTCTTCCCACCGTCGGAATCCCGACCGCCAGGGAGGCCTGTTTCTGCAGGGCCTGCGGATCCCCGTTGACCTACCGCCGCCGCTTCTACAGCCACCTCGGCCATTACCTGTGCCCGGGATGCGGCATGATCCGGCCCGAACCGGACGTGGCCGCCGACCTGGTATCCGGTACGGCGCTGCTGGCTTTCCGAGCGGGGGAGAAGAGCTGGACGGCCCGGCTTCCCGTCCCCGGCCTGTACAACGTGTACAACGCGCTGGCCGCGTCGGCGGCCGCGTGGGCCCTGCACATTCCCACCGACGTCGTGGCGGGCGCCATCGAATCGTACGCCGCGGGGTTCGGCCGGATGGAGGAGCTTACCGTCAACGGACGGAGGCTGTTGCTCTCCCTGGTCAAGAACCCGGTCGGCTTCGACGAGGTCCTGCGCACGGTCCTGGAAGAAGGGACCGGAGCAGCGGCCGGGACCGGAGCAGGAGTCACCGGAGCAGCGGCCGGGACCGGAGCCGTGCTGGGAGCCGGTGCGACGATGGTCATCGCGATCAACGACCTCCTGGCCGACGGGACCGACATCTCCTGGCTTTGGGACGTAGATTTCGAGCGGATGGCGGTCCCCGGAGCCGTCTCGTCGGTGATCTGCTCCGGCCGGCGGGCCCACGACCTGGCGGTACGTCTCAAGTACGCCGGCGTGGAGCCGTACCGCTTCACCGTGGAGACGGACCTCATGGGAGCGGTTACCTCGGGACTCCGGCTGCTGCCAGAGGGGGATGGGGACACCCTCTACGTTCTGACCACTTACACCGCCCTGCTGGAGCTCCGGGCGGACCTGACCAACCCCAGCCGGGCGCGGCGTTTCTGGGAGGTATAGAGGTGTCCCTCGAGCTCAACCTTTGTCACATGTACCCAGAGCAGATGAACCTGTACGGTGATCGAGGCAACCTCATCGCCCTGGTAATGCGGGCGCGCTGGCGGGGGATCCCGGTGCGGTATCACTCCGTCGGGCCCGGCGAGGGCGGAGACTTCTCCGGATATGACATCTGCTTCATGGGCGGGGGGCAGGACCACGAACAGCAACTCATCGGAGAGGACCTGGTCCGGCGCAAGGGTCCGGACCTGAAGGCGGCGGTGGAGGACGGCCTCGTTGTCTTCACCGTCTGCGGCGGGTACCAGCTACTCGGGGAGTACTATACGATGGGCGGCGGCCTCAAGATCCCCGGCCTGACGCTCCTGGACTGCCGGACCGATGCCGGAACCCGGCGCATGATCGGGAACCTGGTCGTCTCCTCCTCCTTCGGCGGCACCGTAAAAACCCTGGTCGGCTTCGAGAACCACTCCGGGCGGACCCGGCTGGGCGGGGAAGTCGAACCGCTGGGACGGGTGCTGAAGGGCTTCGGGAACAACGGGGAGGATCAGACCGAGGGAGCCGTCTACAAGAACTGTGTCGGCACCTACCTTCACGGCTCGGCCCTGCCGAAAAACCCCTGGCTCACCGATGTGCTCCTGCTCCGGGCCCTCGAGCGGCGGTACGGCCGCTTTGACCTGGAACCCCTGGATGACGTCGTGGAGCAGGCCGCTCACCGGGTGGCCATCCGGCTTGCCGGAGCGTAGATGGTCAACCTGCTGCAGCATTCTACCGGTCTTCAATACTTCTCCATCAGATAATCAATATAAAGGCTGATGTTGGTTCCTTGTCCGAGGTCCGGAGAAACCAGAAGGCCCTGGATCCAACCGGGATTGATCACGCCGCTCAGCGAGGTTTTTAGAAAACGCTCCAGAGCCCGGTCCGAGTTTTCCCGGGCCAGATCGAGCTCATGGGGACTCAGCTTCACATCGACGATCATGACCCCTCTGGCCCTCATGATCTCCACGTCATCCTCACCCTCCCCCACCCGGGAAAATACCAGGTCGAGACCGCTGACGGGGGGGCCAAAAAGCCAACCCCTGGTTACATCTTCCGCTTCCGTTGGGCAGGGTTCAATAGGGCCTGGAATCGACGGGAAATGTAAGATCAGCCCGGAGGGTCTACTGTCGGGAGGTGAAAAGCCTCGATCCTCCGCAGGAGTCCCCTCCCTGAGCGGAGGTGCTTCTCCCCCTCCCCCGCTCAGCTTTCGGAGATCCGCCCGGCCGGCTGCGGGTCCGATGGCGACGGTGCATCACCCTGGCCCGCCCAGGCTTTCCTCAGGGGGATCTCCTTTAGCCAAAGCGAGAAGATGAAGGCCAGGAAGCAGACGACCACCCCGATCACGAAGGCGGAGGTGATTGCTTCCGCCAGGGCCTGCCGGATCAGAGGCAGCATCTCAGGGGGTACGGCTGCGCCCAAGCCTCCCGCGCCGCCCCCTGCACCTGCCCCCGCCCCGCCCTGTCCCGCCCCCACGAGGGACTCGAGCCGGAGCGGCCCGCCCCCCTGAAGCATGTCCCGCATCCCCGCCGGGAGGGAGGCGGCCAGCCTTGCCTTGAACCGGGCGATCACCAGCGCCCCCATCAGGGCCGTACCCAGAGTACCGCTCAGGTTCCGGAAGAACTGGATCAGGGACGTGCCCGTTCCCACAAAGCGGAAGGGGAGAGCGTTCTGCACGGCCATGGTGTAGACGGGAAAGGTCAGCCCCGTGCCGATTCCCGCGAAAAAGAGGTAGATGATGATGGCCGTATTGGACACGTCGGGTCCCATCCTGGAGAGCAGGAAGAGACCAAAAGCCAGCAACAGAGGACCTATGACGGCCATGTGGCGGTATCGGCCGGTCCTGTACATGATCTGGCCGGAGAGGTTGGCGCCGGCGACGATGCTGAGAGTCATCGGGGTGAAGATGGCCCCGGAACTGGTGGCGGAACCCCCTAACACCCCCTGCACGAAAAGGGGCAGGAAGACGATGGGCCCGAACATTCCGATCCCGGTCAGGAACGAGACGATCACCGAGATGCTGAACGTGCGGTCGGTGAAGAGGGACAGGGGAACGATCGGTTCCGCGGAACGTCTCTCCACCAAAAGAAACAACACCAGCATCAGGGCGGAGAAGACTAGGGGGATGATCACCCTGGCCGATCCCCAAGGATAGGCCCCCCCGGCCCAGGTCAGGGCCAGGAGCAAGGGAACGATGAAGGCGACCAGGGCCGTGGCCCCCGGCACGTCCACCACTTTGGGGCGATCATCCCTGGGGATGCGGGGGAGCGACCGCCACATCGTGGCCAGGACGACAATCCCAATCGGTATGTTCACATAGAAAACCCAGCGCCAGCCCAGGTTGTCGACGATGTAACCCCCCAGGGTCGGCCCGATGACACTGCTCAGGGCGAAGACCCCGCCGAATAATCCCTGGTACCGGCCGCGCTCTGCGGGCGGAAAGATGTCTGCGACCGCGGTGAAGGACCCCGCGATCAAGGCCCCGCCCCCGATCCCCTGAATCGCCCTGAAGACGATGAGCTGGTAAATGGTCGTAGCCGCGCCGCAGAGCCAGGATCCCGCCAGGAAGACCGCCGCCCCGATGAGCAGATACGGTCTCCGCCCATAGAGGTCGGACAGCTTGCCGCCGATGGGAACGGCGGCGGTTCCGGTCAGCATGTAGGCTGAAAAAACCCAGCTATAAAGGTCCATCCCTCCCAGGGTGGCGACGATCTTGGGAAGGGCGGTGCCCACGATGGTCTGATCCAACGCGGCGAGGAAGAGACCGAACAGGAGGGCGACCATGGTGGCGAGCTTCTGCCGGTGGGTCAGCGCCGGGGGTTGGGACAGGGACAAACCAGTTCATCTCCCTTGGGGAACTGTTCCCAAGATAACTTCGTCGTAAGCCTGATGTCAAGATGGGGTTCTCCTGGCACGGAATGAGCGGATTTCACAACGCGGCAGGAAAACAATGGACAGGACCTGACGGGATCCGATCCGGATTCATCCGGAGCAGGTAACGTTGAGAGCATGACGAAGTATTGATATTAGAGGTGGGCCCGGCCTGTCGCAACGGAAGAAGCACCAGAGACGCATTTACAATTCCTTCCGTCGGGTCCTAAGAGTTTTTTGATCATCCTTTCCGTGATCGTGGGCTTTATCGTCGGGATCCTGGGCACTGCGGTCGGAGCAGGCGGCGGCTTTCTGATTTCTCCGTTCCTGCTCATGGCGTACGGACTCCCACCTTCGGAAGTGGTCGGAACCTCCTTGGTGGTCATCCTGTTCAACGTCCTGTCCGGAACCGGAGCTTTCATCCGCCAGCGGATGATCGATTTCCGTTCGGGCTGGCGATTCGCCCTGGCCGCCCTGCCGGGGGCGATCATCGGGATAGGACTGTTGAGTTCGATCTCCAACCGGATGTTCCAGATCCTGCTCGGGGTGCTCCTTTTCTTCATCGCCTTCCTGATCGTCTTCCGGACGACCTACAAGGGTTTTAAAAACGGCGGAGACGGCCGAGGATCCTCGGACAGCCTCCAAAATGGGGATGTCCGGGACCTTTCGCCCATCAGGGGAGGGTCGAGCTCATCCCCGGGCATCCTGCTGATGAGAACCTTCGTAGAGATCAGGAGCAAGGACGGGAGGAACTTTCGTTTCTCGTACCACCCGCTGGCCGGGATCTTCATCGCCATCCTGGTCGGCCCCATCTCCACCCTCTTCGGACTGGGCGGCGGGGTGCTCTTCGTTCCGGCCGCCGTCTTTTTCCTATCCTTCCCTCCCCACGTGGCCACGGCGACCTCTTATTTTCTTCAGATCTTCACGGTGGGGATCGGGGTGATCGGACACGCCGTCCTTGGGAACGTCAAGCTGGACCTGGCCCTTCCGCTGGTGGCCGGGGTGATCATGGGCGCGCCGGTGGGGGTCAGGCTGGCGGGCCGGATGCGGGGCCAGGTAATCCTGTATCTCCTCGCCGGAATCCTCTGCCTGCTCGCCCTGCGCCTGATCGTCGGGTTCCAGCCGAGGTAGTCCGCAACTTCCATACCCCCGCCCTTGTCTCTATCGCTAAGGTCTGCTCACCCCCCCGATCCTTGCGCCCTTATAAGTATTCACAGGGAGTATAACGTATGATAAAGTAGTATCCGGGATGCAACTTGTCTATTCGAGCGTGAGCGGGGAGGCGGCGTGGGATGGGAGAACGATTGTTGACCCCTGAGGCGGCGGCGGAACGATTGGCCGTATCGCCCAAGACGGTCCGCGATTGGCTGCGGGCCGGGATCCTCGGCGGCGTCAAGATCGGTCGTCTTTGGCGGATCCGGGAGGAGGACCTTGGGGCCTTCGTGGAGGGAGCCCGTAACGACGACGAGGAAGAGTTAACGGCCAAGGACCTGGCCGCGGTGAGGCGAGGTCTGGAGGACATCAGAACTGGGCATGTGGTGCGCTGGGAGGATTTGCGTAAGGACCTGAGGCCTTGAACTGGCGGATTATCGTAGCTCGGGAAGCCGAGAAGACCCTGCGCAGGCTGGGTAAAACAGAGCGGTTACGTCTTTGCGACGCCATTAATAGATTGATTGAAGAACCGCGGCCGGGGACGGGGCGTGACATCGCCGGCATCCAGGGGGTATCCGGACTGTACCGGTTGCGCATAGGGCGTACCTGGCGCGTACTATTCACCCTGAATGAAGAAGAACACACCGTATACGTCATAGCCGTCAGACCTCGCGGGCAGGCCTACAGGCCCTAATTCGGGAATTTCACCCTGGCACTCACCCATAGCGGGCAACACAAAGTAAGGACGCCGACTGTATTACCGGCGCCCCACCTTTGAACATTAACTCCCAGAACAACTAACCCCAACATCCAGAACTCCAAACCCCCGCCCGCATAGATTCCAAGGAACATTCGGGGAAGGAGTTGCCTCTCGAACTACTTAAGAGGTCGGATACTGGTTACGGCTGATCTTCGGCACCGGGCCGGAACCCTTGGTATTG
>JACPQU010000113.1 GCA_016190305.1 Bacillota bacterium | reverse complement strand
CGGTGGTGTTGCTGGTGGCGCTGGTGGGTGCGATCGTCCTCACCCAGAAGGAGGAGAGGTCATGATCACCCTGACCCACTACCTGGTGGTCGCCGCGATCCTCTTCGCCCTGGGGCTTTACGGGGCGCTGATGCGGACGAACGCCATCCGGATCCTGATGTCCATCGAACTGATGCTCAATGCCGTCAACCTCAACCTGGTGGCCTTTTCCCGCTTCATCACCCCGGATACGGCCAGGGGGCAGATCTTCACCATCTTCGTCCTGACCGTCGCCGCCTCGGAAGCGGCGGTCGGACTGGCGATCATCCTCCAGATTGCCCGGCGTTGGTCCGAGATCGATGTCCGGAAGATCAATTTCTTAAAGTGGTAGTTAGAAAAAAGGCCCCGAACGATCGATGTGAACTGTGAGTCGAGGTCCTGTTGAATTCGGATGTAATCTGTTGAATGTGACCCGTTGAGTGTGACGTGTTGTTAAGGAGAGGTGGAACCGTTGGCGCAGTACGCGTGGCTGATTGCCGTCCTCCCGGTACTTTCGTGGCTCTCCATCGCCACCTTCGGGCGCCGGCTTCGGGGAGGAGGCGCTTTGCTGGGGATCCTGGCCTCGGGGATCGGTTTTCTCTTCTCGCTGGCGGTCCTGCGGCAGGTAATCGTCTCCGGGCCGGTGATGATCTCGATCCCGTGGCTGACTGTAGGCGAAATGGAGATCGAGATGGGGATCAAGGTGGATGCCCTGGCGGCGATGATGCTGCCGGTGGTCACCCTGGTCAGCACCCTGGTGCAGCTCTTCTCGGTCGGCTACATGGATGGCGATGTCCGGTACTCCCGGTACTTCGGCACCCTGTCCTTTTTCACTTTCTCGATGCTGGGTCTGGTCCTGGCCGACAACCTGCTCCTGCTCTTCATGTTCTACGAGCTGGTGGGCCTGGCGTCATATCTCTTGATCGGCCACTGGTACGAAAAACCGGGGCCCGCGGCGGCATCCATTAAGGCCTTCATCACCACCCGGATCGGCGACCTCGGTCTGTTGCTGGGGATCCTGGCCCTCTTCGCCGCGGCCGGGACCTTCAGTTTCGATGAGTTGACCCATCTCGCCGAGGAGGGAGCCATCGCCAAGGGCGTGCTGACCTTCGCGGCGGTCGCCCTGTTCGGCGGCGCGGTGGGCAAGTCGGCCCAGTTCCCGCTCCACGTCTGGCTCCCGGACGCGATGGAGGGCCCGACTCCCGTCAGCGCCTTGATCCACGCCGCCACCATGGTGGCGGCCGGGGTCTACCTGGTGGCCCGGAGCTTCGGAATCTTCCACGCGGCGCCGGAGGCGATGGCCGTAGTCGCCTACATCGGTGGGTTCACCGCCATCTTCGCGGCCACCATCGCCGTCGTGGCCAGCGATGTGAAGAAGGTCATGGCCTACTCAACCATCAGCCAGCTTGGCTATATGATCCTGGCCCTTGGGGTGGGGGCCTACGCCGCCGGACTCTTTCACCTGATGACCCACGCCTTCTTCAAGGCGCTCCTGTTCCTGGGGTCGGGCAGCGTGATCCACGCCATGCATACCCAGGAAATGCACCAGATGGGCGGTCTCTACTCCCGCATGAAGGTGACCGCCTGGACCTTCTTCATCGGGGCGGCGGCCCTGATCGGGATTCCTCCTTTGAGCGGTTTCTGGAGCAAGGATGAAATCCTCATCGAGGCCTTCCACTCGGCCTACCCCCTGGTGTACTGGATGGCCATGCTCACTGTCTTCCTGACCGCCTTTTACGTGACCCGGGCGGTGGTCCTGACCTTCCTGGGCAAGCCGCGCTGGGCGGCTGCCGCGGCGGGAGCGGGGTCCCACGGCGGGCACGGGACGGACGCTTCCGGCGCCCACAGCGGTGCCCACGGCACTGATCACCACGGCGGGCATGGTCACAACGCCGGTCACGGCCACGGCGGAGTAGGCGGCGTTGTGCCTCATGAGTCCCCCCGCGTGATGACCATCCCGTTGATCATCCTGGCCGTTCTGGCGGCCACGGTTGGATTGATCGGCTCCCCGCTGCTGGGGAACCCCTTCGGGAAGTTCATCGCCTTCGGCGGCGAGGTACACCATGCCGAGCCGGCGCCCGCGGTGATGTACCTGTCCTTGACCCTGGCCGGGGCGGGGATCCTGCTGGCTTGGCTAGTCTACGGCCTGCGGATTGTCTCCCGGGAACGCATCATCCTCCTGGTGCGGCCTGTGTATATACTGCTCAAGAACAAGTATTACCTGGACGAGATCTACGGTTACGCCGTGGTCGGCGGAGCCCTCAAACTCGCCCAGATCCTTTCCGCGTTCGACCAGAAAGTCGTTGATTTTCTGGTCAACCTGACCGGATGGCTGACGGTCAAGGTCAGCCAGGCGTCGGCTGTGTTCGACCTGTTGGTCGTGGACGGTGCGGTCAACGGGGTGGCGGGCGGCATGGTGCTGGGCGGCCGCGGCCTGCGCCGGTTACAGACCGGATACGTGCAGGGGTACCTTCTGGCTTTTGCCGGCGGGGTGGCTCTCCTGCTCGTGGTCTTCACCATTTGGTAGCCTGAAAACAACGCAGCCATTGGAAGCAACGCAGCTAGGAAAAGCAGAGGTAGGATAGGAGGCTAGGAGGCCGTGCAGATCCCGTTTTTGAGCCTGGTGGTGTTCGTGCCCCTGGTGGGTGCGGTGCTGGCTCTCCTGGTTCCCAGGCACCAGGAGCGAACGATCAAGATTCTGGCCATCGTCTTCACCGCGATCCCGGTCTTGCTGGTGGCCTGGATGCTCACGCAGTACGATTTCGGGACTGCGGGGATCCAGTTTGAGGAGCGCTACTCGTGGGTGCCGAGCCTGGGCATCGGATACACTCTCGGCACCGACGGGATCAGCTTCCCGATGCTGATCGTGACCGCGCTGATTACCCTGATCGCCACGATCGCTTCTTGGAACATCTCGCGCCGGGTGAAGGACTACTTCGCCTTGCTGCTGCTCCTGGAGACGGGGATGATGGGGGTCTTCACCGCCCTCGACTACATCCTCTTCTACCTGTTCTTTGAGGTCGTCCTGGTCCCCATGTACTTCCTCATCGGGATCTGGGGCGGCCCGCGCCGCGAGTACGCCGCGATCAAGTTCTTCATCTACACCCTGCTGGGCAGCGTGGTCATGCTCATCGGGATCATCGCCCTTTACCTGAACAGCGGCGAGCCGAGGACCTTCGATATGCTCACCCTCGCGGAACGGGGAGGCCTCTCCTTCGGTCTTCAGTGGTGGCTCTTCCTGGCCTTCTTCATCGGTTTCGCGATCAAGGTGCCGGTCTTCCCCTTCCACACCTGGCTTCCGGACGCCCATGTAGAGGCGCCGACGGCCATCAGCGTGATCCTGGCGGGGATCCTCCTGAAGATGGGCACCTACGGGATCCTGCGGATCAACCTGCCGACCTTCCCGGAGGCCGCCCAGTCCCTCGCCCCGGCACTGGCCTTCCTGGGGGTCCTGAGCATGATCTACGGCGCCTTCGTGGCCATGTGGCAGAAGGATCTCAAGAAACTGGTCGCCTACTCCAGCGTCAGCCACATGGGCTACGTGATCCTGGGAATCGCCGCCCTGACCCCGGTGGCGATCAACGGCGCCATCTACCAGATGGTGGCCCACGGCCTGATCACCGGGATGCTCTTCCTCCTGGTCGGGATGATTTACGACCGGCTGCACACCCGCCAGATCTCCGAGATGAGCGGGCTCTACAATACCTTGCCCAAGATAGCCGTCATCCTGGCCTTCGCCTCCTTCGCTTCCCTGGGCCTGCCCGGGCTGGCCGGCTTCATCGCCGAGTTCTTCGTCTTCCTCGGCGCCTACCCGGTCTTCCAGACCCATGTGATTGTCGGCGTGATCACCGTGGTGCTGACGGCGGGCTATATGCTCTGGATGGTGCAGCGAACCCTGATGGGCAAGGAGCGTAGCCAGTTCGCGGGAACTCCCGACGCTTACGGGTGGGAGGTCGCGTACCTGGTCCCGTTGATGATCCTGATCCTCCTCTTCGGGATCTATCCCGCGACCCTGATGAACATCATGAACGAGTCGGTCCTGAACCTCGTGGCCAAGGTGGGGGGAATCTGAGGTGGCGTTCCCGCTCAGCCTTCTATATCCTGAGATCATCCTTACCGGGTTGGGCCTCCTTTTGCTCTGCACCGATCTGCTCTTGGGACGTGAGAGCAAGAAGGGCCTGATGTACCTGACCATCGTCGGGGCCGCGGCCGCGGCCGCGGCCCTGGTCCCGCTGGCCGGTCTCCGTCAGGAGATCCTGGAGGGCACCATGCTGCTGGATCCCTTCGCCGTCTTTTTCAAGGCCGTGGCCCTCGCAATCCTGGTCCTGGTCGCCCTGGTGTCGTGGGAGTACGTGGAGCGGAACCGGATCCGGAGCGGAGAATTCTTCGCCCTGCTCACCTTCGCCACCCTAGGGCTGATGTTCATGGTCTCTTCGCGGGACCTGATCACGATTTACCTGGGTCTTGAGTTATCCTCCATCTCCACGTACATCCTGGCCGGGATCATGAGGGATGATGCGCACTCCAACGAGGCCGCCGTCAAGTACTTCCTGGTCGGCACCCTGGCGTCGGGGGTGTTGCTCTACGGGATGTCGCTGCTCTACGGGGTGGCGGGGACGACCTATCTCCCGGAGATCGCCCGGGTTCTTCAGGGGGCCGCGGGCGGAACCGCCGGGGTCGGAGCGGCCGCCGGAAACGGCGGGCTCTCGGCGCTGGCCGTTGTGGCGACCATCTTCCTGGTGGGGGGGTTCGGTTTCAAGATCGCGGCGGTTCCCTTCCACATGTGGGTACCGGACACGTACGAGGGCGCCCCGACCCCGGTGACCGCGTTCATCTCGGTGGGCCCCAAGGCCGCCGCCCTCGCCGTTCTTCTCCGGGTCTTCCCCGGAGGCCTGGAAGGAACCGGAGCCCAGTGGACTGTCATTTTCGCCTTTCTCGCCGCGGTGAGCATGACCCTCGGCAACCTGACCGCCCTCACCCAGCCCAACATCAAGCGGATGTTGGGCTACTCGTCCATCGCCCAGCTCGGCTACATCCTGATCGGCTTGGTGACATGGCGGGAACAGGGGGGCGCTGCGATCCTCTTCTATGTCCTGACTTACAGCATCGCCAACCTGAGCGCTTTCGCGGTGATCATCGCCGCCGGCAACCGGCTCGGAAGCGATGAGCTTGACGCCTATGCCGGGCTGAGCCAGAAGTCGCCCCTCGCCGCCTGGACCCTGACGGTGGCTTTCGCGGCCCTGATCGGGATTCCGCCCACGGGGGTCTTCTTCGGCAAGTTCTTCATCTTCATGTCGGCGCTGCAGGGCGGCTACCTGTGGCTGGCTCTCTTGCTGGCCGCCAACAGCGTCATCTCCGCGGGGTACTACTTCGGCGTCGTCAGGCGGATGTTTCTCGTGCCGCCAACGGTCGATACTCCGGTACAGCTTCCCCGGGCTCTGAGCCTGGCGGCCCTGCTCACCCTTGCAGCCGTCCTGGCCACCGGGCTGGCGGTGGAGCCCCTCTTTCGGTGGGCATCCCTGGCGGCGGTTTTACCCTAGGGGCTTAGGCCGGTACGAACGAACCGGACCGGATGACCGGCTTTCGAACGAACTCCACCGAACTTTCCCCTTTCAGAAGGAATGAGCAGCGTATCGGGGAAAACTTGTTGGGTGTTTTCCAGACAGTTCCTTTGGGCCAGGCAGTTCCTTTGGGCTTGGCAGCGCTCCGGGTTACCAGGTGACGAGGGCTGTTTCCACAGGCCATGAAGGAGGTTCAGGGCGCCGATGTCTGATCTGCTCCAGATCCTGCTCGTCCTAAGCATCGCAGTGGCGGCCTCCAAGGCTGCCGGCGCGGTGAGCAACCGCTTCGGCCAGCCTGCCGTTTTGGGGGAGCTGTCGGCGGGCTTGATCCTCGGCCCCACCCTCCTGAACATCTTGGGCATGCCGGTATTTCACACCGAGAAGCTCCTTGAGCTTTTCAAGGAACTGGGCGAGCTGGGAGTCATCTTCCTGATGTTCCTGGCCGGTTTGGAGACCAACCTGCGCGAGATGAGAAAGGTAGGTTTGGCCGCCCTCCTCGGCGCCGTGGGTGGTGTCTTGCTTCCCTTCGCAGGTGGGATGTTAGTCGGAAACGCCTTCGGCTTTTCCACCATGGATGCCATCTTTATCGGCACGGTGCTGACGGCCACCAGCGTGAGCATCACCGCCCAGACCCTCATCGAGCTTGGCCGGCTGCGTTCCAAGGAAGGGACGACCATTCTCGGCGCCGCCATCATTGATGATGTCCTGGGCATCCTGGTCCTTTCCTTTGTCGTCGCCTTCGGAACGGGCGGCGGAGAGGCCAATCTCACCGGGATTGCGGTGATCGTGGGGAAGATGGCCCTTTTCTTCGGCGCCGGAATCCTGCTGGGTAACCTGGTTTTTGATCGGCTGGCCGCCCGGATCGAGCGGAGCCCCATCAGCGAGGGGGTTTTGGCCTTTGCCGTGGTGGTCCTGCTGATCTACTCGTGGGCCGCTGAGTTTCTCGGAGGGGTGGCGGCCATCACCGGCGCGTACCTGGCCGGGGTGCTCTTCGGCCGATCGCGCTTCCACCGTTTCCTGGACGAGCGGATGAAGATCTTGGCCTACGGCTTTTTCGTCCCCGTCTTCTTCATCAGCATCGGGCTCCAGGCCAACGCCCGAGACCTTGGTGGCTCGATCCCCTTTGTGGTCGTGGTCAGCATGGTCGCGGTATTCTCCAAGCTCGTGGGGGCCGGGGCTGGCTGCCGGCTGGCGGGCTTCTCCAACCGGGAATCGGTCCGGGTGGGCACCGGGATGATCTCGCGTGGAGAGGTGGCCCTGATCGTGGCCGCCGTGGGCCTGAGCGCGGGGATCATCGGTCCGGAGGTCTTCTCGGCGATGGTGATCATGACCCTGTTCACGACCCTGGTCACGCCAATCCTGCTGCGGCAGGTGTTCAAAGACCGGGCGATCAAAAACCCTGCCTGAGATTTGCACCTCATCGTGACCAAGAACGCTGGATCCAATACTCGATGAAACCGCGCCGTCTTTTGCGGAAGCAGCAGATCCCTCACATGTTATTGACGCCTCCGGGAACGGTTGGTAAAATAAATCCATAATATCCGATAGTATATATCTGTATTTAAGGGGGTCTCTCAGCTAGAATACTCCAGGCCGCCGGGTCAAGCCTACCGGAACGGTACGGGGCCGCAAAAGTAAGCATGAAAGTAATCCCGTTGAAAGTTAACCTGAGAATATTTCAAAAACTTGCTTGACACTGATTCACGCAACTGGTTGGGATGTAGAACGGGAGGGAGGCTGGAGATTTGGCGATCACAGATGAGCAGAAGGAAGTCAGGGTTGGAACCCAGACAATCAAGGCTCTTCCGGAGAACCTGAAGTCGGGGGGCCTGATTCCCCAGCGCGGCCGGAACAAAGTCACGGTTCGCTGCATGGCCCCCGGCGGGCGCGTCACCGCCGAGCGGATGAAGAAGATCGCCGAGATGGCTGAAAAGTATGGGCAGGGATTCATGCACCTTTCGGTGCGGATGTCGCCCGAAATCCCCTACGTTGATCTCAAGGACGTGGAAAGCCTGGCCGCCGAGCTGGCCGAGGTCGGACAGCGGATCGCTTCCTGCGGCAAACGGGTTCGGGTACCTACCGCCTGCGGCGGCTGCGAGTACAACCCCAACGGGATTACTGACACCCAGAGGTTCGCCCGGGAGACCAATGATCGGTATTTCGGGATGGATCACTTCCATAAGTTCAAGATTAGCTTCTCGGGTTGCCCCATTGACTGCATGCGCACCCGGGAGATGGATCTTGGCTTCCAGGGCCAGGTTGAACCTGAACTCTTCGAAGATGAGTGCATCGGTTGCACTCTTTGCGCCGAGGCCTGCGAGGATGACGCCATGGTCATGGATCCCGACCGGTCCGGCCCGCTCGCGACCACGCTCCCCGTTTACGATCCCGACAGGTGCATCTCCTGTGGAGATTGCATCAAGGTCTGCCCCACCGATGCCCTTCTGGAGAAGCGGAAGGGTCATGCCGTCTACGCCGGGGGGAAACACGGGAAGCACCCCCATGTCGCGTACCCGCTGGCGGAGTTCGTCCCCGACGACCAGGTCTTCACCGTTCTGGAGAAAGTCATGGAGTGGTACCGGGCGAACGGCAAGGAGAGAGAAAGGATCGGAGTGACCATCGACCGGGTGGGGATCAACTCCCTGCGCAGGGCTCTTGCAGAGGTGATCCCCCAGAACGTGATCCGGCCGGATGAACTCGCCAAGCCGCGCTGGCAAAACGTTTTTTGGCGCGGGGTGCACGTAGCTTTGCCGGAATACGAGGCCCTTTAGCCTGCAACCAGGCCTGATCCCGAGATACCTTGAACAGTCTTGACTCCTGGGAGGACCCCGCTTGAAACGGGGTCCTTCTTTTCTTCAACCTCCGGATTTACATGCCTGCAAGCGGCGGCGGACGCCGCTCTCCCGATTACATCGCCGCCCCTGGGCAAACTAGAAACAGTTCAGGACTTTCACCGCGCGGTGGTCAACAGGACGTTGGCAGATGGTACATCCAGCGGACAATACATCGGTAATATATCTATGGGTGCTCTTGCCATGATCACAATTGTATGCTATTTTAACTCTAGTAGGATAAATTACTGTTAAGGGATGGGTGAGCCCATCCCTCCTGCCAGACAGGGGAAAGGGTGACCAAAATGAGTAACACGACGCAAAATCTCAAGGAGGCTTTCGCAGGGGAGTCGCAGGCCAACAGGCGCTACCTGGCCTTCGCTCGGAAGGCGGAAGCGGAGGGGATGAAGGGCATCGCCAGGCTGTTCAGAGCGGCGGCGGAGGCGGAAACCATTCACGCCCTGAGCCACCTGCAGGTTCTGGGTGAAGTGGGATCGACGGAGGATAATCTAAGGGCGGCCGCTTCCGGCGAGACCTACGAGTTCGAACAAATGTATCCCGGGTTCATCTCTACGGCCAAGAACGAGGAAAACGGGCCGGCTGAAAAGACCTTTACCTACGCGATGAAGGCGGAGATGGTCCACGCGGACCTCTTCCGGCAGGCCCTGCAAAGGATCGGTTCCGGGGCGGAACCTTACTACTACGTCTGCGGGGTTTGCGGTCACATCACCGATAGCGAACCGGCGGACAAATGTCCCATTTGCGGGAGTTCACCGAAGGCCTACCGGCGGATTGAATAACCTGGGATCGGACATCTGAGGCGGAACGAACAGCAGAAAGCGGAATCCAACAAGGTCCGCCCCAGGGGAATTATCAGGCAGTCCGCTCCGCTCCTGTTAATCGGAACTTGTAATGACCGTACCTGATGGATCTGAAAAGGGAGGAAGGAAGAGATGGCCGAGCACCTCAACATCCTGGAGAATACCTCGTACTCTTTCGAGAGCGTCAAAAAGGTAAGCAACTTCCAGGGCGGGGACATCACCGCCGACACCTACTACTTCAAACCTAGCCAGATCCTGGCCTACCACCGGCACCCCCAGGGGGATCAAATCTTTTTCGTGCTCAAGGGCTCCGGTCGTTTCCATCTGGACAACGGAACCGAGCGGATCATCGACGTGAAGCCCGGCAGCACCGTCTACGTACCCGCAGGGACCTGGCACCAGTTGGCCAACGGCAACGAGGAAATGGTGGCCTCCCAGGTCACCAAGGCCGGAGCCGGAATGGAATCCCGCTCGTGAACCGGGCTCCTGCCTGTTCAGCCCAGGCGGGAGCCGGTCTTGACCGGTTGGAAGAATGAGCATGACGACGGAAGAGATTTATCTCGAAGGTGTTGTTGATGTCGGATGACTGTGCGGAGGGGGACGGGAGTCAATTACCCGTCCCCCTTGAACTTCCCGCTTCTCCGTAGATGCGGAGAGTCTGCCCGATGATCAGTTCGAAGTGGATCGAATTGTTTCTGATCGTCAGGGGTTAGTTAAAAAGTCCAGGACCAGTCGCTGATGGCCAGGAGCATAAGGGTAGCTCCTACAAGCGCGAGGTTCTTCAGGAAGTTCACCATTTCGCCCATCTTGGCTGTGGGAT
Organism: Bacillota bacterium; assembly: GCA_016190305.1. Taxonomy (GTDB): domain Bacteria; phylum Bacillota; class JACPQU01; order JACPQU01; family JACPQU01; genus JACPQU01. Next base: position 9,534 of record JACPQU010000113.1, on the reverse strand, counting down.
CCTCGATGTTCCAATACCGATGCATGATCAAAGTGGTGGGTACGAGGAAAAGAACCAGGAGGGCAAGACCCCATGTGACCATGATCCCGGTCAGGATGCTCAACCCGCCCAGGATGAGCATCAGGCCGGTCAATGGTACCAGGAACCCGGGAGCCGGTACCCCCTTATACTTGCTGTACCCGATCATGGTCGGAAGTTGTAGAAAATGATTCAACCCGCTAAAAATAAAGTAAACTCCGAACAGCACACGACCTACGAGCCATAGCCAATCCATCCTGTTTCCTCCCCAAGGCGGCCGGGCCGGCGACCCTTTCCCGATCAGTTCGGCGATGAAGGTTATGTAAAAAATAGGGAGAAGTCCACCACAACCCAGCCAAGATTTGGTTGCTAAAACCTACTATATGTAAGAATATAATTATAGTCAAGATTGTAACTTGACCCAAGGATGAGTTTGTGAATCCAAGACCAGTTTATAACCTGCTCGTTAGCCGACCGGAGGCCTCCTGAAGCCAGGGCAGATTACAGGAAGGCGAGATGGACGATGGAGCCAGGCCGGAAAAGTGAAAACACCAACCGAACCGCACCGCCGAAGGGCGCCAAGGGCAGCGACCGAGGCACCCCCGGCCTTGAGCGGGACGTCCCCGGCCCCGACCGCAGGGTGTGCCCATACTACCACCAGGCGGCGGAGATGATCGGGAAACGGTGGAACGGGGCCATCCTGCGCATCCTCCTGGATGGCCCAAGCCGTTTCTGCGAGCTGATCGCCGCAATTCCGGAGATCAGTGACCGCTTGCTCTCCGAGCGCCTGCGGGAACTGGAAACCCTTGGCATTGTCAACCGGGAAATCACCGGGGACCGGCCTCCCAGGGTGGTTTACCAGCTTACGGATACCGGCCTTGCCTTGAAAGATGCCATTTTTTCCATCGAGCGCTGGGCCCACGAGTGGTTGGCCAGGGGTGATCAATCCAGGGAAACCGAGGACCCTGGCAACCCGTTATAGAAAGAAAGTATATCCTTTAGAACTCGGGTCTGGGAGGGGATCGTGCTGGCCAAAGTTGTCGTAGTGGGCGGCGGATGGGCGGGCTGCGCTGCTGCAGCCGCCGCAGCGAAGATGGGGATGGAGACCATCCTGATCGAAAAGGTCGATCACCTGCTGGGAGCCGGCTACATGGCCGGTTTCACCAACACGAACGCGAGGTGCACCGGGATCCTCGAGGGGAAGGCCCTGGGTGTGCCGGAGATCTTCGAAACCGCAGAGGCGGCGATGCTGTACTCTGCCCCCAAGGTTCCTTGCACCGAAAACGGTTTCCTTTACAACGTCTTCAGTTGCGAACGGAATGTGGCGGAACTCCTGGAACGGCTGGGGGTGGAAGTGCGGCTCCAGAGCAGGGTCGTGGACGTCGTGATGCGCGGGGATCGCATGGATGCGGTGAAGACCTCGGACGGGGACCTGCTGAAGGCTGATGCCTTTGTCGATGGTACCGGATCCGCTGGGCCTGAGCCGGCATGCGTCCGCTACGGCTGGGGATGCGTGATGTGCCTGTACAAGTGTCCGGCCTACGGCGGCCGGGTGAGCATCACCGAACGTTCCGGGGTAAAGGAAGGAATGGCCAAACGGAGGGACGGGGGCTACGGAGCGGTCAGCAACGCTGTACAGCTCGTTCCGGATTCCATCGACCCGGCTGTCAGAGAGGAGCACAAGAAACAGGGAGGCTGCGTGCTGATCCCCGCTCCGGAAGGGATCGGGGATCCGGAGATATTCCGGAAAATCCGCACCCAGGAGTTTTATGACACCACCGCTTACGACGATTACCTGGTGAGCGTGGATATGGGCCTGATCAAGTTTATGTCCCGTCCCTGGGTGAAGCTTAACGCCCTGCGCAAGATTGATGGTTTCCGGAATGTCGCTTTTCATGATCCGCAGGCGGGGGACAAGGGGAACGCGGTACGGTTCCTGGCCCTTGCCCCCTGTGACACCACCCTGAAGGTCCGGGAGCGTCCGAACCTCTTTTGTGGCGGGGAGAAGCTGGGATTCGTCGGGGTGGCCGATGCGACCGTGACCGGGTTGCTGGCCGGGCATAACGCCGCCCGCGCCGCTTTGGGGATCCCACTGCTGGAGCTTCCCCGGACGACGGCCATCGGGGCGAGTATCGCCTGGGTGCAGGAGCAGTACAAGACCGAAGAAGGTTGGTATAAGAAGTACTCCATGGTGGGAACCGGTGGGGTGGGCGCCTACCTGAAGGAACAAGGGCTGTACACGACAGATCCCGCGGTGGTACGGGCCCGGATCCAAGAGGCCGGCCTTCTCGGGGTGTTCAGCGAACCGAGGTAAATTAAAAAATGATGTAAAATAGATCTTTCTTTTAGTGGAACACCATAATTTTCCATAGGAGGCCTGCGGCCGGAAATGGAATAAAAGCTGGGAGCTTTTACAGGGGGAAATCACTTGCTGGCCTTCACCCGTCGGGAGTTGATCAGGCTACGACAAAGCCAGTTCTTCGCGGCTGCTTTGCTGATGACCATCCTGGCAGTCATCTGGCCGTGGCTGTTGCTTTCGGCGGGAGTTCTGTGGCTGGCAAGCTTCCTGTATCGTCCGTCGCGCCGGAATTTCACCCTCCGGGAATGCCCCGTCTGCAAGGATCATGAATATGTCCTGTTGAGGGCTGCCCAATACTGCTGCCCATCCTGCGGACACGTGAACGTGCTCGATCCCGATCAGCGGTTTGCCGCTTTCCAGCGGGGGGTGGCAGAGCCCCCTCTTTCCCTCCCCCCGCTGAAGACGGCAAAGAATGAGAAGGCGGACCTACCCTCAATGGATCCCGCAGGGCTCCGGGAGCTGGAGTTTGCATACGGGTACGTGGATGCCATGCCCTTCCTTTTCGAACAGAGACGTTTCCTGGAAGAGATGCTCAGGGTCATCGGAGGTCTCCTGGTATTCAATGCCCTGGCGATCTTTGTCCGGCAACCGGACGGTCAATCAACCCTCATGGCCACCTACGGGTGCAGCCGGGAGGAAGCGAGTTCATGGCTAAGCCGGACGCCGTCCAGCGGCGGTGTAGCCGAGTTGATCTTCAGCGTCGAACTGGGCGGTGAGGGTCAGGAAGAAGGGTTGCTCCTGGCCAGGAGCCCGGCCCCCCCCGGCGCGGAGGAGATCTGGCTGCTTCGTAAGATGAGCCGGCGGCTTTCCCAGGGTTTGCGGTTAAACCTGCTGCACAACGCCACCCTGGAGGCATCCTTTTGCGATTTTCTCACCGGGGCTTACAACCGCCGCTACCTTCTCCAGCGGCTGGAGCATGAGATCGAGCGCAGCCGCCGTAACGAGCAGCCCTTTTCCCTCGTCCTCTTTGATCTCGACGGCCTGAAGCAGGTCAACGATACTTACGGGCATTCCGCGGGTGATCTCGTCCTCAAGACCACCGTCGATCTGACCCACCGCCTGGTGCGAGGGGGCGACGAGGTGATCAGGTACGGTGGGGATGAATTCGTGATCCTGTTGCCTCAAACCGATAATCTGCGCGCCAAGAGGGTGACCAAGAGGCTCATGGCGCGCCTTGACCAGGAGACGCTCCAACTCGGCTCCACCACGATCCTGCTCACCACCCGCTCCTGGGGGGTGAGCTCGTACCCGGAGGACGGTTCCAACGTCCGCGACCTCCTGGAACACGCCGATCAGGAGATGTACCTGGTCAAGAAGAGGTCCGGCAACCGGAGAACCCCGGTCTAAGACCCCCGCCGTCAGGGTTTGCCGGAAGAACCCTGCTCTGAGACCCACGCCTCAGGGTTCGTGGATTCCGATTCGTACCGGGCCCGGGAGGCTGGGGCGGGCGGGGCCTGGGTAGCAACGGCTTCGGAAGAGTGTATCGGCCATGATATGCCCCGGGCCTACGAAGAGGCTGAGGTGATGATCGTTTCCTTCCAGGGCGGGAAGAAATAGATCGTCAAAGCCATCCCCGCCCATGAAGGGTTGAGCGGGACGCCGGTAAGTACGGGAGCGCAGCCGGCAGCCGGTGGTCATTGTTGTCACTCCCCTGGACAACCCAGCCCGAGGCTTACGAATCTCTGCCGTTCCGGGCTTCATTCCTAAGGTCGTCAAACCGCCTACCGTCATGGCGGTCGGCCTAACGGCCTCGCGGAGTCGCTGGATCTGTCCGTTCATAACATTCCCCGGTTCGCAGCGCAGTATATGACGGTTGAATTTACGCACCGGCGATCATTCCCGAAACCCGAACCACGCCGGGTCGCAGCCGGGGGCTGGCGGAGGTAGGAGGCGTTGATGCTGAAAGCGCTCTTGGTGAACACTAACCTGATGCGCCCCCCGGTGGCCCCGCTGGGGCTGGACTACATTGGAGCCGCCCTGCGCGGCCGCGGCCACGAGGTCGACCTGCTGGACCTCGCCTTCGCCGGGGATCCTGGGAAAGCGCTGGAACAGGTCCTGGAGGGAAGCTCAGCGGAGCACGGTTACCGGCTGGTCGGGCTGTCGGTCCGCAACACCGACGACTGCTACATGGGCAGCCAGGCCTTTTTCCTGGAACCGGTCCGGGAAATGGTTTCTGTGATCCGCTCCCGCACCCGGATTCCCGTCGTGCTGGGCGGGGTTGGTTTTTCGGTCATGCCCGAGGCGATCCTGGACTATACCGGCGCCGATCTGGGGGTGGCCGGCTCAGGGGAGCGGGCCCTTGCCGCTTTGCTGGAGAGGAGTGGCCGGCCCGAAGACGTACCCGGCCTGGTCTGGAAGGGCAAGGGCGGGGAATGGCGTAAGAATCCGCCTGACCTGGAGCCCCTGGACGGGCTTTCGCTTTCACGGCGGGCCCTGGCAGATAACCGCCGGTACTTTGCCGAGGGCGGGCAGATCGGCGTGGAAACCAAGCGGGGATGCGGGGAGCGCTGCCTGTATTGCGCCGATCCCGTGAGCAAGGGGAGGAAAATCAGGGTCAGAGACCCCCGTTCCGTCGTCCGGGAGATCCAGGGCCTCCTGGAGAAGGGGATCGACCACTTCCACTGGTGCGACAGCGAGTTCAACCTTCCCGAGGCCCACGCCCGGGCCGTCTGTGAGGCCCTGATGGCCTCCGGCTTGGGGCGCAGGATCCGGTGGTATGCCTACCTGGCTCCGGCGCCGTTTCCGCCGGACCTGGCAACCCTGATGCGGGATGCCGGCTGCGCAGGGATCGACTTCGGCGCAGACAGCGGTAGCCGGGCGATGCTGGCCGCCCTCGGGAGAAGCTTCGGCCCGGAAGACCTGGTGGCGGCGGCCCGGACCAGCCGTGCCAGCGGGATCCCGTGCATGTTCGATTTGCTCATCGGCGGGCCGGGTGAGACCCGGGAGTCCCTCCGGGAAACGGTGGACCTGGTGCGAAGGGCCGATCCCGATCGGGTCGGCCTCTCGGTGGGAGTGCGGATCTATCCCGGAACCGGATTGGCCTCCCTGGTCCGGCGGGAGGGATTCCACCCCGGCAACCCTAACCTGGTGGGCCTGGTGGAGGGTAACGAGTCCCTCCTCAGGCCGGTCTTCTACCTGTCCGCCGGCCTCGGCCCGGATCCTCATAGGGTCTCGGCTTTCGTGAAAGAGCTGGTCGGTGACGATCCGCGGTTCTTCGGGGTGGGGGATGTCCCGGAGGGCCAGGACTATAACTATAACGAAAACACGGTGCTCATCGAAGCCATCCGCCGGGGCTACCGGGGGGCCTACTGGGACATCCTGCGCCGTCTGGCCGAGGGGCTTTCCTGAAACCGGCTGCTGAAGTGAGATCTGCGCTGCAGGGATTCGCCGGTTGCAGCCGGGTTCTCCGATCTATCCGGGTTCAGCCGCTACCCAGGTTCTCCGGCCTATCCGGGTTCCGCCCGCTACCCAGGTTCAGCCATACCTGGAACCGTTCGGGTCTGCGGGAACCGGGAGCTGGAAACCCACTAAGGTCCGGCCCGGGACGCTTTCGGCGAAAGTTTCTCCGCCGTGGGCCGCGACGATCTCCCGGACAATGGAGAGACCAAGACCGTAGCCTCCCTCACGGTTCGCATTCCGGCGCACACCGACGAACCGCTCCCAGATCAGGGGGAGCTGCTCGGGCGGGATTCCAGGACCGTCGTCGACGACCTTGGCAATCACTCTCCCGTTCTCCAGCCGGACCCGCACCTCTATCAGCCCCCCTTCGGGGGCATAGGCCAGGGCGTTGTCCAGCAGGTTGAGGAAAATCTGCTCGATCCGGTCCGGATCGGCGGGAAGCTCCGGCAACCGCTCCGGCCGGGACAGCTCCAGGCGGATTTTGCCCTGCTGGGCCCTGCGGGAAACCTTTTCCATCGCCGATGCGGCACACTCCCCCACATCGGTGGGGACGGGACGGAGGGGCATCCGTCCCTCCTGCAACTGGGCGAGGTCGAGGAGATCCGTCACCAGCCTGGCCAGCCGTTCCGATTCCGCCCTGATGATCCGGGCGTAGCGGGTCTGCTCCTCGGGGTTCGGGGCCATCCCTTCCTCCAGCGCCTGGCTGTAGCCCCGGATATGGGCCAGGGGGCTGCGCAGCTCATGGGATACGTTGGCCAGGAACTCCCGGCGGGTGGTTTCCAGGCGGTGGAGATCGGCGGCAAGGCTGTTGATAGCTGCGCCCAGCCTGGCGATTTCATCCGAGCCCCGGACCTCGATCTTCCGGTTGAACTCCCCACGGGCGAGGGCCCGGGAGGCCTCTTCCATGCTCAGGAGGGGACGGGCGATGCGCCGGGAGACAAGAAGAGCAAGGGCGGCCGAGAGGAGAATGGCGCCCCCCGCCGTCCAGAAGAGCGCGGTGCGCATCCGCCCCACGGTGGCGGCCACCGGTCCGGCGGGGGCGAGCAGAAAAAGCGCCCCCGCCTTCCCATCCTCGTCTTGAAACGGAACGGCGGCGAAGACGGCGTCCTGTTCGCTGGGCAGGGTTACGTGGCCGAAGGTCAACTCCCCGCTGCGCGCCCTCTCCAGACCCCGGCTCAGCACACGGGGTATGCCCCTGGCCCAGGGTTCAAGTTCACGGCTGAAGACGAACCGGAGACGGCCCTCGGAGTCGACCCCGGCCAGGCGGTCACCGGAGAACTGGGCCATCATCTGGGCCATCGCCAGGTTCATTTGGGGCTGCATTCCGTCCGGACTGGAAGAGAGCAGCCACGCGTACTGCTCGGCCCGGATGCGGAGGTGATCCTCGGCTTGCTGCGCGTAGTATTCTCCGGCCAGGTAGGTGAGAAAGGAACCCAGGGGAAGCACGACGGCCACCACCAGCAGGGAGAAGGAGAGCCACAGCTTCAGGACCAGCGAATCCCGCCTGGGCAGGAGGCCTAGAAACGGGAACAACCTTCGTTTTCCGCCCACCCTGGTCACTCTTGACCCTCCCAGCGGTATCCCACCCCCCAGACGGTCTGGATCCAGTCGCGCCTGCCTCCAGCGCTCTCCACCTTGGCCCGGATGGTCTTGACGTGGGCGTCCACGGTGCGCGAGTCGCCGGGGTAATCGTAACCCCATACCTTGGAGAGCAATTCATCCCGGGTGAAAACGCGGCCCTGGTTGCGGGCCAGGAAGTAAAGCAGATCGAACTCGGTGGCCGTAAGCTGGACCTCCGCCTCGTTCACAAAGACCCGCCGGGAGGCGGGGTCGACCTTCAAGGAATCAATCTGGAGGGGAGGCTCCGGGCCCTCCGGATCGGTGCGGCGGAGAAGGGCCTGCACCCGGGCCACCAGTTCCCGGGGATCGAAAGGCTTGACCACGTAGTCGTCGGCGCCCATGTTCAGGCCGGTGATTCGATCCTGGACCTCACCCCTTGCCGTGAGCATCAGGATCGGGACCCGGGACACGTTGCGGATCTCCTGGCAGACGTCCCATCCGCTCATTCCGGGGAGGCCTATGTCCAGAACGACGCAACTGTAGTTCGCCTTCTGGATCTTGGCGACGGCATCGCGGCCGTCACCGGTTTCTTCGACCTCGAAACCGGAACGATTCAGGTAAAGACGTACCAGTTCCCTCAAGGAAACCTCGTCGTCCACCAGCAGGATCGGGTGTCTCGTGGCCATAGACGCTCTCCTTGTCTTCGCTCCTTTTCCCCGCCCGGATGGTTCCGCTCCGCTAAAGCACCTGCGGTTTGAACAAGAAGATCCAAGGTGTGATCCAAGGTTCGACGTGTGATCCGAGGTTTAACGATTATGTGGTTCGCAAAAAATACCAATTAGTATACCACTAGTTTAAACTATGGATCATGGCGATTATAGCGTAATTGTCAAGGGCATGAAGGAAACCAGGCCGTTGAAACGGTGAAGGGCCGCGCGTGGGGTTGGATCGCCGCAAGGACGCGCGCGGCCTCACCTGGTTTTTGGGGCCTCGCCGCACGGGGCGGTGTTGAAGCCGCCATCGTGATCATAGTCCGGAGATATGAACGGGCTGTGTACATGGGGTGAAAAAAGGATGAAAAGTTGCGCCGGCCGACCCGGCAAGCGGTTTTGGAACGGATCGACCACCTGCTGCCCGGAACGCGGTTTTGCGGCACCGGGAGGTCGGCGCACCGGCGCCCCCTCCGGTCGGGGATCGAGGCGCCGGCGGGCGGGCAGGAGGCCGCCCCGCCCGGGTTCAGTAGCCCAGTTGCTTCCTCGCCGCCGGAGACATCCGCTCGGGAGACCAGGCGGGCTCCCAGACCATCATCACCCGGGCCTCCCGGATCCCCGGCAGATTCTTGATCGCCGTTTCGACCCCCCGCCCGATGCTGTCGTGCAGGGGGCAGCCCTGGGTGGTGAGGGTCATCTTGACGATCGCCTCTCCATCCTTCAACTCCACCCCGTAGATCAGTCCAAGATCAACTACATTGATCCCCAGCTCCGGATCGAAAACCTTCTTTAGTGCTTCCATTACCTCTTGCTCGGTCGGCATTGGACGTCGCTCCTTTCAGGTCCGGTTCATTCGACCCGGACCCTCACTTGAGGAAGATCCGGTAGACGTTCACCGCCAGGAGGTAGGTGGCCAGGGCGGCAAGCCCTTGAAAGAGGCCCAGCAGAAGGGTCGCTGCCTGGGCCGCGCCGCTCCCGGCGTCCCCGCCCGCCGCCCCGGTGAACGGGGAAATGAACAGGACCAGGGCCACCCCGACCACGCCGATGTTATAAAAAGTGAAGGCAGCCGACGCCATCCCGGTGCTGTACATGTCCTTCAGCAAGGGAACCGGCTCCAGCCCGACCTTCGAGGCGTAGCGGTGGTACCATACCAGGAAGGGGGTGATCTTGTAAAGCATACCCGTCACGAAAATGGACAGCCACCCGGCAAGAGCCAGGTAGGCGGTGCCGGAGATCAGCGGGGTGGCCCCGGTGGCGGCGCCTGAGGCGGCCCCGGGGAATGCCGCCACCAGGAAGACCGCCAAGGCGGTCAGGACGAGGTAAGCCGCGGCAACCACCGCGTGACGGAGGGTCAGGTCCAGGATCCTGCGGTTCCTGCGGGCCATCAATAACCTGAGGTCCCATACGTACAGGAAGGCGCCGATGACGCCGACTCCGAGGAAGGCCAGGACGGCCGGCCTGAATCCCGCCAGGACCCCCAGGGCGGTG
>JACPQU010000110.1 GCA_016190305.1 Bacillota bacterium | reverse complement strand
GACCATGGCCGGACCCCTGGCCGAGGCCGGCCTCAGGCGGGTCAACGTCAGCCTGGACACGCTCCGCGAGGACCGCTTTCACACCCTCACCCGGGGCGGGAAGCTCGCGACGGTCTGGGAGGGGATCGACGCCTCCCTGGAAGCCGGCCTCACCCCGGTGAAGCTGAACACGATCATCATGCGCAGTTTCAACTTCGACGAGATCCCGGCCCTGGCCGCCGTGACCAGGGAGCGTCCCCTCCACCTGCGGTTCATCGAGTTGATGGAGGTCGGGGAGACCCGGGGATGGGCGAAGTCCGAAAGGGTTTCGGGGCAGGAGGTCAAGGACATCCTGGAGGACCGTTTCGGCGCCCTGGAAGCGGTGGGGCGGGGAGGGGAGTGCGGCCTGGCCCCTGGATGCGGCCCGGCTCTCTACTACCGGCTGCCGGGCGGGGAGGGGACGATCGGGTTCATCGATCCCAGCAGCACCGGATTCTGCGATCGATGCAACCGCCTGCGTCTCACGGCGGACGGGAGGCTGAAGCCCTGTCTCCTGGCCGCCGGGGAGATCGACGTCCGCGCCCCGCTCCGGGCGGGGATTTCGGACGAGGATCTCCGGGACCTGGTTTCTCAGGCCGTGCAGCTTAAACCCCCGCACCAGGAGGAATCCCCAACCGCCTACGGGACCCGCAAGATGTTTCAGATCGGCGGCTAAATGGTTTTGTTCAACTAGAACGGTCAGGGAGGGCTCAGCCCTTTGAAGCGACGGATCTCCAGGATACCGGTATCGAAACCGCCGCGGCCCTCCCAACCGCCGCGGCCCCCCCGCTCGCCGGAGCTTCCGCCGCCGCCGGAGCTTCTGCAGGCAACGGAGCTTCTGCAGATTCCGGAGCTTCCGCCGCCTGGGCCGGGGTTGACCCACCTCGACGCTCAGGGTCACGCCCGGATGGTGGACGTGGGTGAGAAACCCCCGACGGTCCGCGAGGCCCAGGCGGGAGCCGAGGTGGCCATGCGCCCGGAAACCCTGCGCCTGATCCTGGAGGGAGGCCTCCCCAAAGGGGACGTCCTCGCGGTGGCCCGGGTGGCCGGAATCATGGCCGCCAAAAGCACCCCGCGCCTGATCCCCCTCTGCCATCCCATCGCCTTGAGCGGCGCAGCGGTCGATTTCGAAGTCGACGAGGCCGGATCCCGCATCCTGGTCCGCGCCTCGGCCAGGACCACCGGGCCTACGGGAGTAGAGATGGAAGCCTTGACGGCGGCGGCGGTGGCCGCGCTCACCATCTACGACATGTGCAAGGCGGTCGACCGGGGGATGACCATCGGGGAGTTGTGCCTTCTCTCCAAGTCCGGCGGACGGAGCGGAGAGTTCCGCCGCCCCTGAGGACGGGCGACGGAGGTGGAACCACGGCCGGAATAGAAATAGGTAACCATGACGGCAGACAGGGTCAAACGTGACTCCTTTTTTTCCTCCGCGAACCTATCTCCTCCCGGGGATCAACCATTTCCCCTTGAACGGCCTTCTGCGGCTGAGACCAGGGTGGCCCTCGCCACCGCGGGGTGCTATAATCCCGACTCCGATTTGCTCCAGAAGGTCGAGTCCCTGGGGCTTTATAAGGGTCTTCGTAAGGCCCTCGGCCTCTCCCCCGGAGAGATCCTGGACGAGGTGGCCCGATCGGGCTTGAGGGGACGCGGGGGAGCCGGGTTTACCGCCGCCGTCAAGTGGGAGGCGGCGCTTCGGTCCCCGGGCGGTCCTCCGTACCTGGTCTGCAACGCCGACGAAGGGGCGCCCGGGACCTTCAAGGACCGCGTGATCCTGGAGGCCGATCCCCACCGGTTGATCGAGGGCCTGCTCATCGCCGCCCTGGCCCTGGGGAGCACGGAGGCGTTCGTCTACCTGAATCACGGCTACGCCCTGGCCCGGCGAAGGCTCGCCCGGGTCCTCGAGCAGGCCGGGGCCGAAGGGCTGCTGGCGCTTCCGGGACGTGCCCTGAAGGTGAGCATCTTCCCCGCGCCGGGTTCCTACATCAGCGGTGAGGAAACAGCGCTTCTCGAAACCATCGAGGGCAAGAGGGGGGTTCCCAGGCCCCGCCCGCCCTTTCCCACCGAGAGCGGGCTCCACGGCCGTCCGACCGTCGTCCAGAACGTGGAGACCTTGTCCTGTCTTCCCTTCATCATCACCGGCGGGGCCGCCGCCTTCCGCCGCCTGGGGACTTCCGGCAGCCCCGGAACCCGGGTTTTTTCGGTCAGCGGGGATCTCATGCGCCCGGCCGTGGTGGAGATGCCCTGCGGAACCACCCTCCGCCGGGTGCTGGAGGCCGCCGGCGCCAAGCCCCTCCCGGGACGGAGCTGGAAGTTTTTCCTTCTCGGGGGAGCCGGAGGGGGGATCCTGCCGGCTTCCATGGATTCGATCCCCCTGGACTTCGAGGCCCCCGCCCGTCTCGGTTTATCCCTGGGCTCCGGGGCGATCCTGGCCTTCGACGATTCCCGTTCGGCCGCCAGGGCGGCCTGCCAGGCGGCGGCCTTCTTCGCCGAGGAGTCCTGCGGGTGGTGCGCTCCCTGCCGCCAGGGGACCGCCATGCAGCACGCGATCCTCGAGGACATGCTTGCGGGTTCATCCCGCCCCGAGGATGGAGAGCTTTTAGGGGCGGTCATCGAAGCGCTCCGGCTCGGTTCCGCCTGCGGCCTTGGACAGGCCGCCTCCCGGGCCGTGGAGACGGCCAGACGGGCCTTTCCGGATGAGTTTCCGGCAGGATACGGGGAGGCTGACCAGTGAGCGAACCGGCGCTTTTATCCAACCCCCTGATGATCGACGGATCCCCGGTGGAGTTCCGGCCGGGGGATAGCCTGCTGGCGGCTGCCCGGAGGGCCGGGGTCGATATCCCCAGTCTTTGCTCCTACCCCGGGGGAGACCAGGGCGGCGGCTCCTGCCGCCTTTGCCTGGTGGAGATCGAGGGCCGTAACGGGCCGGTCCCCGCCTGCCGGACCCCGGCGCGGGAAGGCATGGCGGTGCAGACTGAAACTCCGCTCATCATCCGGCTCCGGCGGACGATCCTGGAGCTGCTCCTGGCGGATCACCCCCTCGATTGCCTTTGCTGCTGGAAGGCCGGCGAGTGCCGGCTTCAGGATCTGGCCTACCGGCACGGGGTCCGTGCTCCGAGGCGCCTGCTTCCCCCCCCGGACAGACCGGCCGCGGCGTTCCGCGCCGGGGATTGGCCCTCGGTCCTGTCCATGGAGCCGGACAAGTGCATCCTTTGCGGTTCTTGTGTGGCGGTCTGCGGGGAGCTCCACGGGATTCCGGTATGGAACATCCGGGGCCTCGGCCGCGGGGCGGCGCCCGTGGCCGGCGGCGGGGGCGGCCTCCCTTCCGAGGGGTGCCGGTCCTGCGGGGCGTGCGCGGAGGTCTGCCCGGTCGGGGCCATCGTCCCCCGGACGGGCGGCGGTGACGGAGTTGGCGGCGGCGTCGCCGCTTACGGCGGTGACGGCAGCGTTCGCGTGGACGGCCGTTCGGGCGTCCATCCGGGTGGATTCCGGACCTGGCAACGGGAACGGGTGCGCACCGTCTGCCCCTACTGCGGGGTGGGCTGCAATATCCGCCTCGAGACGGCGGGAGGACGGATCCTCCTGGGACGCCCGGATCCGGAGTGCCCGGTCAGCGGGGGGCGTCTTTGCGTGAAGGGGGCGTTCGGCCTGGACTTTATCGGTCATCCCGATCGCCTGACCCGGCCCCTGGTGCGGCGGGGAGGCAAGGGAGGGGATCTGGAAGCGGCCGGCTGGGAAGAAGCCCTGTCCTTCGCCGCCCGGAGCCTGCTGGAGATCCGGGAGCGCCGGGGCTCCGGGAAGATCGGGGTGATCGGCTCGGCCAAGACCCCCAACGAGGACTGCTATGCCCTGCAGAAGTTCGCCCGGGCGGTCCTGGGAACCCCTCACGTGGACCACTGCGCCCGCCTTTGCCATTCATCCACCCTTGCGGGACTCTCGGCCACCCTGGGGAGCGGAACGGCCACCGGCAGCCTCACCGACATCGCGGCCGCCGACCTCGTCTTCGTCATCGGGTCCAACACCACCGAGAGTCATCCCGTCGTCGCCTACAAGATCAGGAAAGCGGTTCGATCCGGCGCCCGGCTGGTGGTGGCCGATCCCCGAAGGGTGGAGATCGCCCGCTCCGCGCACCTCCACCTTCGCCACCGCCCGGGCACCGACGTGGCTCTCCTGAATGGTCTCCTGCAGGTGATCGACACGGAGGGGCTGGCCGATCGCGTCTTCATCGAAGAGCGGACCGAGGGTTACGCCGAGGCCGCCGCCGCGGCCGCGGCCTGGCCTCCCCACCGCGCCTCCGAGGTGACCGGCGTGCCTGCCGAGGCCATCCGGGAAGCCGCCCGCCTCTACGCGGGAGCCGCGCGGCCGGTGATCCTCTACGCCATGGGGATTACCCAGCATCACACCGCCACCATGGCGGTGACGGCCCTGGCCGGCCTGGCCCTGGCCTGCGGCGGGGTGGGGCGGGAAGGCGCGGGGATCTTCCCCCTGCGCGGGCATAACAACGTGCAGGGGGCCTGCGACATGGGGGTGCTTCCGGACCTCCTTCCCGGTTATCGAAAGACGGCCGACCCCGACGCGCGCCTGCCCTTTGAAGGGGCCTGGGGAGTGCCGATCCCCTCGGAACCGGGCCTGACGGTGGTGGAGATGAGCCGGGCCGCAGCCCGGGGTGACCTGGCCGCCCTCTGGATCGTGGGTGAAAACTCCTACCTGAGCGAGCCTGAGGGGGAGGAGACGAGACGGGGGCTGGAAAACCTGGAGTTCCTCGCCGTCCAGGATCTCTTCCTTACCGAGACCGCCGCCCTGGCCGACGTGGTTTTCCCGGCCGCCGGCTTCGCCGAGCGGGAGGGAACGGTGACCAATACCGAGCGGCGGGTTCAACTCCTGACGCGGGCCCTGGAACCGCCCTTGGGGGCCAGGCCGGACTGGGAGATCCTGGCCGACATGGCCCGTCGCCTGGGAAGGCCCCTCGGTTTTGACTCCCTCGGCGGGATCGCGGATGAAATCCGCCGCCTCGTTCCGAGCTACGCGGGGATCACTTTAGAACGCCTTCGGGCGCGGGCAGGCGGGCTCCAGTGGCCCTGCCCCGATCCGGCCCACCCGGGGACACCGACCCTGCACCTGGGCGGTTTCCCCCGGGGGCGTGCCCGGTTTCTCCCGGCCGACTACCGGCCCCCGGCGGAGGAGCCGGACGAGGCTTATCCGCTCCTGCTGACCACCGGCCGCGTCCTGTACCACTTCCATACCGGCAGCCTGACCCGCCGCTCACCCGCCCTGGACGGGCTGCACCCGCTGGAACTCAGTGAGGTCAACCCCGCGGATGCCGCCCGATTGGGCGTTCACGACGGGGATGAGGCCTGGGTGGTTTCGCGCCGGGGACGGGTACGGACCAGGGTCCGGCTCACCGAACGGGTTCCAGCGGGAACCATCTTCATGACCTTTCATTTCCGGGAGACTCCGGCAAACCTGCTCACGATCCCGGCTCTCGATCCGATCTCCCGGATCCCGGAATACAAGGTTTGCGCCGTCCGTCTGGAGCGGGAAGGCGCACCTTCAACGGCCCAGGCCTGACCGTGTGGGCCTGCGGCGCGGGCTCCATCGTTCAGGCATGCCGGCGGATGGACATGACGACAACCCCGATGATCTGAGGCCTCACAGCCCCGTCTCCCGGATGTTCGTCCCCTGGAGCTCTGTCCCCGGGATCCTCGCCCACCCTATCTCCGTCCATCCGATCCCCATCCCCTGGAACTGAAATACCGGTGATTTCGGGCCTGGCCCGGGGAGGAGCCAGCCGGTATCCCGCGGCATCCCGCATGACCGTGATCTGGTGCGGCGCCGCGACCCCCTGTTCCCGGACCAGGACGTAGTCGCCGTCCCCGATTCCAAGTCCGGCAAGAGCGTCCCCTTTCACCCGCAGGGCGAAGGAGGCTTGGCTGGTCAGATCCCTGGGCAGGGCCAGGTATTCCGGTGAGACGCTTTCCTCCACCTGTCCAGCGGCTGAATCCTGGTACAAGGGCAGATAGGAGATTCCCAGGAGCCTTTCCACGTCATCTTTCAACTGCTCGATGACCCGGGAGGGATGCGATGACGGTTGTTCCGCCGTCATCCCCGCCCCCAGGTATCCCGCGGCCTTGAGCAGTTCCTCGTATGGGTAGCCGTAGGCCCGCGAAAGGGCCTTGACTACCTCCACCGAGGGTAGGATCGGTTTTCCGGATCGACGGTCATTTCCGGTTTCCAGGAGGTGCAGATAGCTGTGGCTCAAGCCGGAAAGCAGAGAGGCCTGCCGGAGGGACAGCTTACGTTCGCGGCGCAGTTTCCGAAGCAGTCGATAAAGATTGGCTGACAAACCCCCGGCCTCCTGGACTTTGCCCGCGATCGCCCCGGCGTTCGAACTCCAGCGGGCGGTTTCGCGGTTTTCTCTGGATGGACTAACCAGATGAGTTCGTCGTTTCCGTAAAATAGCCTTTACGAAATCGGTTCTACATGTTTTACGTTTTAGTTGAACCAGCTCCGGAATTTAGAGGAGTACACGCACGCAAGCTGAATTTACATCGTACAACATGATGGACTAGTCCAGGACAATCTGCGGGAGGCGTGTGGAATGCAAAACAGGCTGCGCGAGCTGCGAAAGGCCCAGGGGATGACCCAGGAGAAGCTGGCCCGGGCCGTGGGAACGACCCGCCAGACCATTCACTCCCTGGAGCGGGGTAAGACCTGCCCTTCTTCTCCTCTGCTCTTCAAGCTGGCGTGTTGCCTCGGCGTAGGGGTGGAGGAGCTGTTCTGGCTCTCGGAACGAAACAAATTGCCGGGGTCTCGCAAACCGGGCTTGAAGGGAGCCGGGGTCAGGCCGGCGAAGATTTTGTCTTCTTAATGGGGTATCTTAAAGGACGGGGTGTTCTGGAGTTGCCCGCGGAACCTACTGACGTCGGCCCCAGAAAACTGCCGTCTTTTTTCCTGGCCTCCGCCTCTCCGCGCCGGAAACTGTTGCTCGAACAGGCAGGGATTCCCTTCCAGGTTCTCCCCGTCGAAGGGGTGGAACAGGAACCCCTTCCCGGGATTGCACCCGAAACCCTGGTCCTGAGCAACGCATCCGCCAAGGCCAGGGCCGCGGGCCGCCTCGTATGGGAAGGCGTTGTCCTGGGGGCGGATACGGTGGTGGTGCTGGACGGCAGGATCCTGGGTAAGCCGGCCGCGGCGGACGAAGCCGCGGGTTTCCTCCGGAGCCTGAGCAACCGGGTGCATCAGGTCTACACCGGGTTGGCTCTCCTGGAGCTTCCCACCGGCCGGCTTACCAGCGGACATGAGGTTTCGGGCGTGAAGTTCAGGAACCTCACCGAAGCGGAGATCGAGGCTTACATAGCCACCGGCGAAGGGGCCGATAAGGCCGGCGGCTACGGGATCCAGGGGCGCGGCGCCCTGCTCGTGGCTTCGGTTCAGGGTTGTTACTTCAACGTGGTCGGCCTTCCGCTCGCCAGGCTCTGGCGGATGCTGTCCGGACTTGGATGGGATCTGCGGCGGACCTGGGGAGTTTAGCGCCCGAATAACGCCAGGAGGATACCGCGTTTGACCCTGCCTTACCCATGCCGTTTTACCATCAAGGATTTTCCAATGGAAGAAAGACCCAGGGAAAAGCTCACCGGCCAAGGCCCCCAGGCCTTGAGCACTGTTGAGTTGCTGGCCATCCTGCTTGGGACCGGAAGTCGCGAGGATAACGCCCTCGCCCTGGCCGGCCGCCTCCTGGCCCGTTTCGGGGGTGTGCGCGGCCTGCAGGAGGCCAGTGTGGAGGAACTGGTCTCGATCAAGGGGATCGGGCGGGCCAAAGCCGCCCAGGTCCGCGCGGCCTTCGAGTTGTCGAGGCGGCTCGGGTCCGCCGGCCGGGAGGCCAGGGTGATTCGGAATCCGGAGGAAGCTGCCGGCCTCCTGGCCCCGGAGATGCGGTTTCTGGATAAGGAGCAATTCAAAACGGTACTCCTTTCCACTAGGAACAGGGTGATCGCCATCGAAACTGTCTCGATGGGTTCGCTGAACAGTTCCATCGTTCACCCCAGAGAGGTTTTCAAAGGGGCGCTGAAGCGTAGCTGCGCCGCCATGATCCTGGCTCACAACCACCCGAGCGGCGATCCCCAGCCCAGCAGCGAGGACCTGGCCATCACCAGGCGGCTGGTTGAGGCCGGCAAGCTTCTCGGCATCGAGGTGCTGGATCACCTGATCATCGGTGATGGAAATTACGTCAGTCTCAAGGAAAAAAATCTCATCTAACGGGGCGGCTTAAAAAAAAGCCGTCGGGAAGGGTTTGGCCTGCGCGAAAGAAATAGGTGAATTGGACAAAATTCTTGTATGCAAAGTCCTAGAAAAGAGGGGAGCCACTTGGCCATCTTCGGTAAATTTTTCGCCCGCGAGATCGGAATCGACCTTGGCACGGCCAATACCCTGGTCTACGTAAGGGGGAAAGGGATCGTCCTCCGGGAGCCTTCGGTGGTGGCTATCCGGCGTGATACTGGGGAGGTCCTGGCCGCCGGGCAGCAGGCGAAGGAGATGATCGGGCGGACCCCGGGGAACATCGTGGCCATCAGGCCCATGCGGGACGGGGTGATCGCCGATTTTCAGGTCACCGAGATGATGCTGCGGTACTTCATCGGGCACGCTTACCGTCGGCGGGCGTTTTTCCGCCCCCGGGTCGTGGTCTGCGTACCTTCCGGGGTCACCGAGGTCGAGAAGCGGGCGGTCATCGACGCCACCATGCAGGCGGGGGCCAGGGAGGCCTTTCTGGTCGAAGAGCCCATGGCCGCGGCCATCGGAGCGGGGCTCCCGGTGCAGGAGCCCACAGGGAGCATGGTCGTAGACATCGGGGGAGGAACCACGGAGGTGGCGATCATCTCCATGGGAGGGATCGTCACCGACAAGTCGATCCGGATCGGTGGCGACGAAATGGATGAAGCCATCGTTTCTTATATCAAGAAAAGGTATAATCTTCTCATCGGAGAGCGCACCGCCGAAGAAGTCAAGATCAACCTGGGTTCCGCTTATGATGTCAACGGGAACAAGGGAAGCGAGGTCCGCGGGCGGGACCTGATGAACGGCCTCCCGAGAACCCAGAAGGTGACCTCCGACGAGATCAGGGAAGCCCTTTCCGAACCGGTCAACCGGATCCTGGAGGCCATCAAGGCCACCCTGGAGCAATCTCCTCCGGAACTGGCCGCGGACATCATGGATCACGGGATCGTGATGACCGGCGGAGGATCGCTGCTCAAGGGCCTTGACCAAATGATCCGGATCGAGACCGGGATGCCGGTGCACGTGACGGATGATCCCCTTTCCTGTGTCGTCCTGGGAGCCGGTAAGATCCTGGAACAGATGGCGGTCTTGCGAAGGGTGCTCATCTCCGGACGAAAGGCGGGCTAATCCGCCCTGGATGTGATTCCTTGAGCGGTTTGGATCGATATCGCAGGCTCTTGGGTGTGCTGTTTTCCCTGCTCCTGGTGACCTCGCTGATGAGCCTGACGGTCCGGGAGCGGGAAAGGATCACCGTCCTGGAACAGGCCATCCTCGAGGCCTTGGCTCCCCTGCAAACCTTGGCCAATAACACCGTCGTCAGGGTTGAGGGCTTTTTCCGGGGTTTGGCCGAGATGCGCGTGGTCTACCAGGAAAACCTGGAACTGCGTGACCAGGTCGGCAAGCTCAAGGCATCCGGCATCAGGTTGCAGGAGCTTGAGCAGGAGAATAAGCGACTCCGGGCCTTGTTGGGCTTCATTGAGCGGGGGTCCGACTTCCGGCCGATCCCGGCCCGGGTGATCGGCCGGGATCCCAGCAACTTTTTCAGCACCATCCTCCTTGACAAAGGGTCCCGGAACGGGGT
The DNA here is from genome assembly GCA_016190305.1 of Bacillota bacterium. GTDB lineage: Bacteria > Bacillota > JACPQU01 > JACPQU01 > JACPQU01 > JACPQU01. The sequence goes on along the minus strand of JACPQU010000110.1, from coordinate 6,075 downwards.
AAGCAAGGACCTGCCGGTGGTCACCGGGCAAGGTCTTGCCGGAAGGGTCATCGCGGTTTCCCCCACCACCTCCCGCGTTCGGTTGATCACCGACCCCGCCTCCGCCGTGGGGGCCAGGCTGCAATCATCCCGGTTCGAAGGGGTGGTCGAGGGTACCGTCGGCACCCGGGGCGAACTGCAGTTGATTCACCTGTCCCAGGACGCTAAAGTAGTCACTGGAGAGATCGTGATCACCTCCGGGCTTGGAGGAATCTTTCCCTCGGGGATAGGGATTGGTTCGGTAAAGGGCAGCTTCGTAACTCGGCGCGGGCTGGAGAGGGTTGCCCTGGTGGAGCCCTTCGTGGATTTTCAGAGGATCGAAGAGGTGATGGTCATGGCCGCAGCGGCCGGCCCGACCGGTGAGGAACAATAAGGTGGAAGTCCGCTTCGGGGGGGGGCTTCGACGGAGGTTCAACCCTTGAGAAAGATCGTGTTCCTGGCCACCCTGATCGTCGCCGGCCTGATCATCCAGTCGGGGGTTTTCCCGCTTTTTTCGGTAAACGGGATCAAACCCGATCTGCTCCTCCTACTCGTGATCGCCTTCGCCGTCCAGAGGGGCGGCGAGACCGGCGCTGTTCTGGGCCTGGTTACGGGACTGATCCAGGACATCGTCTTCGGGCATGTGCTGGGTCTGTTCGCCGGGTCGAAAATGGTCACCGGGGCCCTGGCCGGTTTGATCGGCCGGCGCTTCTTTGGTGAGAACCCCCTGGTTTTAGCCGCGCTGGCGCTGCTGGCGACGGTGGTTCACTCCATTTCCCTCTTGCTTCTAGCCGGTCTTTCCGGCATCCTTGAACCCGAGGGTCCCCGTCTCCTGATGGAAATCGTGCTGCCCGAGGCGTTGACGAACGCCGTCTTGATGCTTCCCATCTACTACTATGTCCGCCGGATCGTGAGGCAGGGGAACATCTTCCTCCCCTCGGCCGGCGAGGGCAGGTTTCCTGGTTGAGGCTGTTTCCCGGCTGGGGCTCCTGAAACCCGTCCATTCCGCTGGAGGTTCCCTGCGGTGAGTCTTGAGGAGAGACGAGAAGACCTGCCAGTGCATCGGCTCAAGTTCCTATTCCTGTTCTTCGCCCTGCTGGTGCTCATTCTGGCAGGCAAGCTCGCCACCGTCCAGATCGTTAAGGGTGCCGAGTACCGTCTGCAATCCGAGGAAAAGCGCCTCCGGATCCGCCCGGTTTCAGCCCCCCGGGGGCTGATCTTCGATCGGCATGGGCAGCAGATCGCCGCTAACCGGACCGGGTTCACCATCTCCCTGGTGGACATGGGATCCAAGAATTTCAAGGAGGTTATCCGCAGGACCGCCGAAATCCTCGAACAGGACCCCGATCAGATCATGGACCTGGTCAACCGGCAGCGGTACCGGCTTTTCGAATCCATCAAGCTCAAATCTGATGTGGACCTGGCCACTGTATCCCGGATCGAGGAACGGCGAAGCGAACTGCCCGGGGTGATCGTCGACGTCGAGCCTTACCGGTATTACCCCTTTGGGGCGCTGACGGCTCCCCTCACCGGATTCGTCGGGGAGATCAGCCTCGAAGAGCTGGGCAGGTTTCCCGGGTACAAGGCCGGGGAGGTCCTGGGTAAGGACGGACTGGAAAGGGCGCACGAGGAACTGCTTCGTGGCCGAAGCGGCGGTGAGACGGTGGTCGTGGACGCCACCGGACGCCCGGTCGAGGTGTTGGGGAGCGACGAGCCGACTCCCGGACACAATATCGATTTGACCCTGGACCTCGGACTCCAGAAAGTGGCCCGGGATGCCTTGCTGGAATCCATGCGCCGGGTGCGGGAAGACCCCGTGAATCCCATCCCGGAGGCCCGCGCCGGCGCGGTGGTGGCCCTGGACCCCAACACCGGCGCCATCCTGGCCCTGGTCAGCGAGCCGTCTTATGACCCCAACGTGATGATTTCCGGCCTCACCGCGACGGAGTGGAACAAGCTCCAGAGCGATCCTCTCAAGCCTCTCCTCAACAGGGCCCTTCGGGGGGAATACCCGCCGGGATCGACTTTCAAGATGATCACCCTGCTGGCCGCCCTGGAAAAGAAAGTGGTGGGGTTCGCCGAGACCCTGGTCTGCACCGGCGTGTACTGGCGGATTATGCCCAAGAAGGACTGGCTGCCCGAGGGCCACGGGGTGGTGGACCCCCTGAAGGCCGTCCAGCAATCGTGCAATATCGCCTTTTACGAGTATGGGTACCGGGCCGGGATTGACGCCCTTTCCGAGATGTCGGCCCTTTTCGGTCTCGGCGAACCCACCGGTGTTCGGGACATGGGAGCGGAAAAGCGGGGGACCCGGCCCAGCCGCCAGTGGAAGCGAAATTACTTCACCGGCAACCCGGAGATGCAGGTCTGGTATCCTGCCGAAACCCTCGATGCCGCCATCGGCCAGGGTTTTCACGCCTATACGCCTCTGCAGATGGCCGTGTATACCGCCGCCCTGGCGAACGGGGGGATCCGCTACCGTCCTTACCTGCTGGATCGGGTGAGGACCCCCGGCGGTGCCGTCGTTCGGGAGACAAAACCCGAGGTTATCGCTGAAATTCCCGTTTCAGCCAAGAATTTCGAGTTCACTCGGAAAGCGATGGAACTGGTCACCGGCCCCGGAGGAACAGCATGGCGAGCCTTTCAGGACTACCCTGTCCCCGTCGCCGGGAAAACAGGAACCGCCCAGCTATCCGGGGACAAGCTTCCCCACGCCTGGTTCGTGGCTTTCGCCCCGGCGGAAAATCCCCGGATCGCCCTCGCGGTCCTGGTGGAACACGGAAACAGCGGGGCCCGCGCCGCCGCGCCGGTGGCCCGGGCGATTCTGGATCAGTTTTTTGGTTTTCCGCCTCCCGACGGGGGGCTCTTGGCATCTCCCGGGACCCCGGTTGAAGCGCAGGAATCCCCATCCGAGGTCCCCGAGGAGTGAGATCGCCTCTACGCCGGCCCGTCTGGTTGGGGGCAGGGAAATTTTAGGGTTTAATAGAAGAGGGACGATTGTTCCGCGGCCGGCGATTTTCTGGAGGAGGGAAGCGTATGGGAGAGGTGCTGGTGGTGACTTCCGGAAAGGGGGGGGTCGGAAAAACCACCGCCGTGGCCAATATCGGGACCGCCCTGGCCGCTCTGGGGAAGAAGGTTTGCCTGATTGACGCCGACATCGGGCTTCGCAACCTGGACGTGGTTCTTGGCCTGGAGAACCGAATCGTATATGATCTGGTGGATGTGGTGGACGGCATTTGCGAGTGGCGGAAGGCCCTGATCCGGGACAAGCGTTTCGAGGGGCTGCATCTCCTGCCGGCCGCCCAGACCAAGGATAAGACGGCGGTTAACCCCGCCCAGATGAAAGCTTTATGCGGAGAGCTCGCTGGAGATTTTGATTACGTGGTCGTGGATTGCCCCGCCGGGATTGAGCAGGGTTTCCGAAACGCCATCGCGGGCGCCAACCGCGCTCTCATCGTTTCGACGCCGGAGGTGGCTGCGGTACGAGACGCCGACCGTGTGGTGGGCCTCCTGGAGGCGGAGGGCTTTCAGGGTCCCAAACTGGTGATCAACCGCCTGCGCCCGGCGATGGTAAGGCGCGGCGACATGATGGATATCGACGACATGATCGAGATCCTGGCCATCGAACTTCTCGGAGTCGTACCGGAAGACGAGAAGATCGTGGTTTCGACCAACCGCGGCGAGCCCGCAAGCGCCGATCTGAGCTGCCGGGCCGGCCAGGCTTACCGGAACATCGCCCGGAGGCTGGAGGGGGAAATGGTGCCCCTCATGTCCCTGGACATCGAGGCGGGTTTCTTCAACCGGCTGGTCAAGCGCTTGTTCAGGAACGGTACCAACGGCTGAGGTCGCAAATAGACCAAGGTCAGGGGAGCTAGGCAAAGTGGATTTGCAGAAATTTTTCCGGAAACCCTCAAGTAAGGAAGTGGCCAAGGAACGCCTCCGGCTGGTGCTCATCCAGGATCGCTCCGCGGTGTCCCCCCAGTTGATGGATCGCGTGCGCGGGAGAATCCTGGAGGCGGTTTCCGAGTTCCTGGAGGTCGACGAGCAGGGCCTGGAGGTAAACCTGAACCATCGCGAAACCCGCGTCGCCCTGGTGGCCAATATCCCCATCCGAAAGGTGAAGAGGGGAGCGGGGCTATAGGCCATGTTCTCCCGCAGGCTTTGGCGCCGGTGTGATTTTTTGCTGTTGACGGCGGTCATGGTACTGGCGCTGGTGGGGTTGGTCGTCATCCACAGCGCCACCCGGGGGGACGTCGACTTCGTCAAGCGGCAGGCCGTGTGGCTGGGAGTCGGTTTCATCCTGCTGTTCTTCAGCGCCGCGATTGATTACCATTCCCTCTCCCGGTTGGCCAACCTCCTTTACGTCTTAAACCTCATCTTCCGTGGGTTTGTCCTCTCGCCGGCCGGCCGGGAAGCGGGGGGGGCGGCGAGATGGATCGATCTCGGCCCGATCCGCTTCCAGCCCTCGGAGTTCGCCAAGGTGATCATCGTTTTCACCCTGGCGGTACAGTTGGGGCGCTACTCTCCGCCTCTAAAGCTGTGGCAAATATTGGTAGCATTGATCCATGCGGGGATCCCCGCCATGATGATTCTCAGGCAGCCGGACCTGGGAACGAGCCTGGTTTTCGTCGGACTGGTCCTGGGATTGCTCTTCGTCAGCGGAACCAAGCTCCGCCACCTGGCCCTGATCCTAGGCATGGGAATGGGGGCCGTACCCTTGGGCTGGCGTTTTTTAAAGGAGTATCAAAAAGCCAGGATCGTATCCTTCCTCAATCCCTCCGCCGATCCCCTGGGAGCAGGCTACCAGGTGCTCCAGTCTACCACTGCCATCGGATCGGGGCAGATCTGGGGAAAGGGGCTCCAGGCCGGGACCCAGAGCCAGCTAGGCTACCTCCCCGCTCAGCATACCGACTTCATCTTCTCGGTCATCGGCGAAGAACTTGGCTTCGCGGGCGCTGTGTTCATCCTGGCCTTGTTCACCATCGTGATCTACCGGTGCCATCGCATCGCCTCGGACGGCAGGGATCGCACCGGGGCTCTCTTGGCGGCGGGGGTGATCATCGTCCTCGGCGTCCAGATCTTCGTTAATGTGGGGATGACCGTGGCGATGATGCCCGTCACCGGGATTCCGCTCCCCCTGATCAGCTACGGCGGCAGTTCCTTGATCGCTACCCTGGTGGGAATCGGCCTGGTGCTCAACGTGGGCATGCACCGGCACCGCCTCGCTTTCTGATCTTCGTTTCGCTACTTACTCGAATCCCCATTTTCGGCGGACCTCAGGCGGACCTCAGGCGGACAAATCCGGACATCTTCGAACATCCTCCGAACATCCTCCGAACATCCTTAACCGGTCCATGTCTGTGGGACCCCTGCCGAGGTCTAGTTCCGACCATCGGGACATAAGTTTCCTCCAGATCGAGATCGGTACGGGGGCGGGATCTGCATGCCAGGCCGAACCTATTCGTTTCGCGATCGAAGGTGGAGGTACTCACGCTTCAGGCTGGCCGGTATCTCCTACGGGGGATTCATCGATCTCCTCTGGCGGCCGGGTTTGATCCGCAAGATCAGCGTCAGCCTGGCCATTTTCATGCTGGTCTTCGTGGCCAGGACCATCGACACACCGGTGCGGGGACCCCTGGATCGTTACCTGGAGGTGCTCCTCGTCCCGGGTAAGGAAAGTGCGGCCGGGTCGGCGTGGGCCAAGATCACCGCCAATCTGAAGCCGCGCTCGCTGCTGGCCGGGCTCCTGGGGGTCGATCTGGAGGCCCTGTCCGGCCAGGCGCAGGAGGCCGGAAGCTACCTGATCGGTCAGCCCGGCGAAACAGGGTCATCCCCTCAGCCATCCGGTCAGAGCCCTGTACAGGTATCGCCGGCTCCCGAGCTGGCCCTGCCGGTAATCGGCCAGCTCAGTTCCGGTTTCGGGCCGCGGATGAACCCGGTGAACGGAAAGCCGGAGTTTCATACCGGATTGGACCTGGCGGCGCCGGATGGAACCCCGGTGCGGTCGGTGCTCCCAGGCACGGTGACCGAAGTGGTTGAGGACGACCGCTGGGGCCG
>JACPQU010000112.1 GCA_016190305.1 Bacillota bacterium | reverse complement strand
GGGGGTGATCGGCTCCCTGAAGGACGCCGCGGCCAATGCCGGCATCCCGATCGAGGAGATGCTTGGGGAAGCCGTTCTGGTCAGCCAGGGATCGACCATCGGGACGAACATCCTGATCAACCGGGATGGGGCTCGCACCGGGCTCCTGACCACCCGGGGTTTCGAGGACACCATCCAGATCATGAGGGCATGGGGCCGGGTCGCCGGTCTGAGCGAGCAGGAGATCAAGCACCAGTCCACCGCCCGTAAGCCCGAGCCCCTGATCCCCAAGTGGTTGACCAAAGGGGTCATCGAGAGGATCGATTACAACGGGACGGTGATCGTTCCCCTCCAGGAGGTCAGCGTCCGCCGTGCTATTGAGGAGTTCCTGGAAGCGGGGGTGGAGTCTATCGCCATTTCCTTCCTATGGTCGTTTGCCAACCCGGCTCACGAGCAGAGGGTGAAGGAGATGGTCAAAGAGATGGCCCCGGAGGTCTACGTGCAGGCCTCCAGCGACCTGATCCCCCAGCTCCGGGAGTATGCACGTACCAATACCACCGTGATCGACGCCTACATCGGGCCGGCCATCCGGGGCTGGTTCACCCGCCTGCAGGAACGTCTCCAGGAGCTTGGCTACAGCCGTTCCCTGTTGACCATGCAGGCTAATGGAGGGGTGGTATACGCCGAGCAGCTCCGCCCGATCAACTCGGTCAACTCGGGGCCGGCGGGAGGGGTGATCGGGAGCAAGTACCTGGCGGATCTTCTCGGACACCAGAACGTGATCACCAGCGACGTGGGGGGCACCAGTTTCGATGTCAGCGTGATCGCCGACTGGAAGCCCATGTTCGCCCGCGATCCCCTGATCCACCGGTTCAACGTGCTGATCCCGATGCTCAACATCGTTTCCATCGGCGCGGGGGGTGGGACGATCGCCCGTGCGGATCCGGTCACCGGGAGGCTGAAGGTGGGACCGGACAGCACGGGGGCCATGCCCGGGCCCGCCTGCTACGGCCGCGGAGGGACGATTCCCACCGTCACCGATGCCAACCTCGTCCTGGGTTATCTCAACCCGGATTACTTTCTCGGCGGCCGGATGAGACTCGATGTGGATCGAGCCAACGCGGCCATCGACGGGCTGGGGCGAGCGGTCGGGATGGATCGGGTCGAGGCGGCCGCAGCCGTCTACGAGATCGTGAACGCGCACATGTCCGACATCTCCCGGACGACGGTGACCATGGCCGGGTATGACCCCCGGCATTTCGTTCTCTTCGCTTTCGGGGGGGCCGGGCCTCTCCACGCCTGCGCCTACGGGCGCGAGCTGGGCGTCCAGAAGATCTACATGTTCCCCCAGTCCTCGGTCTTCTCGGCCTTCGGGATCGGGGTCTCGGATATCCAGCTCCACTATAAGGTGTCGGAGCATCACCAGATGCCGGCGGATCCCGGCAAACTGCAGCGCTCCTTCGAGGCCCTGGAGGCACGGGCTGTCGCCGACCTCCAGAAGATGGGCTTGAAGAACCAGGAAGTCGGCCTCATCCGGCAGCTCGACATGAAGTTCCGGCGCCAGTATTACGAGGAGACCATCGAGGTCCCTCGGGCGGCCTATGATGAGGAGACGGTCAAGGGCTTCACGGAGGCCTTCGTCCGGCGGTACGAGCAGCTCTACGGGCGGGGAGCCGCCTATATGGAGGCCGGGATTCAGATCACCGCCCTCGGGGTGATCGCCACCGTTCCCACCGTGAAACCGGTGGTGGGCGAGTTCCCCCTCAGCCCCAGCGATCCCTCGGCTGCCCGGAAAGGGACCCGGGACGCTTATTTCACCGAGGCCGGCGGTTTCCGCCGGACGCCCGTTTACGACGGGGAGCGGCTGAAGGCGGGGAACGTGGTGGATGGCCCCGCCATCATCGAAGTTCCCACGACTACGGTGGTCATCCCGCCCGGGATGACGGCCTCCGTCGATCCCTACCTGAATCTCGTGGCCGAAAGGGGGAGCTGAAATGGCGGAGACGAAGGTGCGGTCTGACCAGGCGAAGGTCAAGCTCGACCAAGTGACTTACGAGATCCTTCAGCACCGCATGTTCCAGATCCTGATGGAGGCCCGGTACGGCCTGATGAGGGTTTCGGGGTCCCCGGTGGTGTGCGAGACCGGGGAGGCGATGTACAGCATGTATGACGCCTCCGGGCGCTCGGCCCTCACCGCTTCCGGGATTCTGCTCCATGTGGCCGGTTCGGAGGACTTCCTCCAGAGGGTCCTGCAGGACTACAGCGAGGACCCCGGGATCTTCGATGGGGACATGTTCTTTTTCAACGACCCGTACATCGGCGGGATCCACGCCGCCGACCAGTGGCTGGGCACTCCCATCTTCCACGAGGGAGAGATCGTGTGCTGGCTGGGCTGCCTCACCCACACCTCCGAGTCCGGGGCCATCGACCCCGGGGGAATGAGCCCCCGGGCCAGGGAGATCTTCCACGAGGGGATCCGGCTGCCCGGCCTCAAGGTGGTGGAGAAGGGCCGGATCCGCCCTGAGGTGATGGAGCTCCTCAAGAGGGCGGTCCGGGATCCCGGGCACATCGCCCTGGACACCCATGCCAAGATCGCCGGCCTCAACATCGGGAAGCGGCGCGTCCTCGAGGTCATCGAGCGCTACGGGATCGACGTCTACAAGGCTCTCCTGGAGGAGATGATCACCACTTCCAACCGCCTGGCACGGGCCAAGCTGGAGGATCTTCCCGATGGCACTTGGCGGACCGAGGTTTACGGGGATCACGACGGGGTGGAAGAGCGCCCCTTCAAGGTCGCCCTCACCCTGACCAAGACCGGGGGCCAGATGGTCCTGGACTTCACGGGGACAGACCCTCAGAACCCCGGCCCGATCAACTGCACTTTCTCCGGGCTGGTGGGGAGTTGCTTCGTCGCCCTGGCCTCGATCCTCTTCTGGGATGTCCCCTGGAACCACGGGATGATGGAACCGGTGGAGATCCGCGCCCCCCTGGGAACCTTGGTCAACTGCGAATGGCCCGCTCCCTGCGCCTTCGCTCCCAACAATCCCGGAAACCTGATCGCCGGCGCGGTCACCACCCTCATCGGACGCATGCTCGTCACCAACCCCAAGTATCACCAGGAGATCAACGCCGCCTGGCGGACCAGCAGCGCCAACCCCCTCTTCGGGGGTAAGAACCAATTTGGGATCGTCCAGGCCAACCTGCTCATGGACACCCTGGCCGGCGGGTCCGGCGCCGGGATCGACAAGGACGGTTGCGATACCGGGGCCAACCAGAAGGGTCCCGAGACCACGATCGCGGACGTGGAGTCCAGCGAGCTCGCTCATCCGTTTCTTTACCTTTGGCGGCGGGAAGCCACCGACCACGGCGGGCCCGGGAAATGGCGGGGCGGCACCGGGCCGGACATCGGCTACATGATCCACAAGACCGAGAAGCTCTTCCTGGGGAGCACGGCTTCGGGGGTCCTTACTTCTCCCGCGGTCTCCCTTTTCGGCGGTTACCCTGGCGCCAGCACCAAGGTGGTCTACGCCCTGGATAAGCCCATCTACGAGCACCTGGCCGCGGGCAGGGTTCCCTACTCGGTGGAAGATCTCCAGGCGCAGTTCTCGGAAACGGGCGAGGTCTGGGAGGCTCCCAGCTATCTGCCCTTCAGGGAGCTGAAGGCCGGGGATATCATCGCGGTGGCCTCGGCCTCGGCCGGGGGTTACGGGGATCCCATCGAGCGGGACCCGGAGCGGGTGCGGCATGACGTCCGGCGCCGGGTGGTTTCCCGGGAGGCGGCGAGACTGGTTTACGGGGTGGCGCTGGGGAGCGCCCCCGGCCATATGGTTCAGCCCGAGGCGACTGTCGAGTTGCGGGAGTTGATCCGGAGAAGGCGCCTGGCCCGGGGTTCCAAACGCACCGGCGGCGCCGGATTCAGACCGGCGGCAGGGGGGGAGGTCGCGACCCCGGCCGTCGCCGGGATGCGGGGAAGCGGGGCCGGCCGGGCACAGGACTCTCCCATCCGGATCCACGAGTATCTCCAGGTCATCGCCAGCCGGATCAGGTGCCTGAAGTGCGACGCGGACCTTGGCCCGGCCTCCGGGAACTACAAGGACGCGGCCCTGAGGGCCGAGGTGGATCCGGCGGAGGCTGGCGGCCCGCGCCCCAAGGATCCCTCCTTCACCCTTTACTACGAGCACTACTGCCCCGGCTGCGGAACCTTGCTCCAGGTGGACCCCGCCCCGGCGGGGAGCGGCACCGTGCACGATATTGAGATCAAGGTTTGACGCCAGGCGGTCACGCCCGGAAGAAAGCGAGGTGACAGATGCATCCTTGCTGGGCCGGAGATCATTGAATGCTGATCAAGCAAAAACATCAAGAATGGGAGGTTGTGTGCAATGAAGAGAGGAAACCGGACCTTGCGGACCCTGTGGAAACTGGGAGTCCTGTTCCTGGCCCTGAGCCTGGTATTGGGGCTCGGCGCGGCCTGCAAGAAAAAAGAAGAAGCGAAACCGGCCCCCGCCCCGGCTCCCGCAGCCGAGAAAAAGACCGAGGCTCCCGCTCCCAAGCCCGAGCCCCCCAAACCCAAGTATCCCGAGTCCGGGAAGACCTTCACCATCGTCGTTCCCTACGGCGCGGGAGGTGGACTGGATACCGCCGCGCGCGGGTTGGCCCCGCTGCTCCAGAAGAACCTGGGCATCCCGGTGGTGGTCGAGAACAAGCCCGGCGCGGCGGGCAGGGTGGCTGCGGCGGCTCTTTTCAAGCAGAAGGGAGACGGCTATACCGTTTTCCATGATGTGCTCCCGTCACGGAGCATGGGAGAACTGGTCTACGACGGGGATTACAAGACCATGGAGTTTCCGGCGGTCTACGGTTACGCCGACGACACCCCGGTGATCGCCGTGGCCGAGAACTCTCCGTACAAGACCTTCGATGACCTGCTTACGGCTTCTAAGAATAAGCCTCTGTCCCACGGAAACCCGGGTCTGGGAACACCCATCCACCTCCAGAGCGTGGTCCTGGCGGACGTCACCGGGCTCGCGTTGAAGGAGGTTCCCTTCGAGACCACGGCCAAGGCCACCGCCGCCATGCTCGGGGGGCATATCGACATCACCGTCCTCAACACCCAGAACCTCTTCAGCTTCCAGGGACTGAGGCCCATCGCCACGATCGGCGAGGAACGGCACCCGCTGACTCCCGACCTCCCGACCTTGAAGGAACTGGGCCGCGACGTGCCGGTGATTCACTTCACCCGCGGCTACTACTCCCCGCCCGGGATCCCGGACGATGTGCTCAAGATCCTGGAGAAGGCCTTCGCGGACTCCGTGGCCGATCCGCAGTGGAAGGATTTCGCCAAGAAGGCGGGTTACCTCGACATTCCTATGTCGGCGTCGGAGTTCACCGAGGTCACCAGGAAGGCCCACGAGGTGGCCGCCAAGTACGCTCACCTCTTCAAGACGGCCAAATAGGGCGCGGATTCAGGACCCGGGGGACGGGGGCTTGGCTCCCCGCCCCCGGGTCCGATCCCTGGAAGGAGTGGGTGCTGTGGGAACCGAGGAAAGCGAGGTCCCTGTAGCCGTGAGTGGCTCGCCGCGGCGAGGTTGGGGTATGGTCGCTTACGATGTCTTCACGTTTTTCGGCTTGGGCTTCCTGGTGACAAGCTCTTTTGCGTACCCGCCCGACGTAGCCCGTCTTCCAAAGCTGGTGGGATTGGTCACCCTTGGGCTCATGGTGCTGCCCAAGCTGGTTCCCTGGGCGGCCGGCAGAGGTTGGGTCGGCTCCGCCTGGATCAAGCCGCCCGATCAGGAACTACTCGTCCCCGGGGAAGCCGGATCGGTGACGGAAGGGGTGGAGGGCGTCCTTTCCCCTTCTGAGGCCCGCTGTCGCTTGCTGAGCGTCGCCGCCAGCATGGTGATCTTCCTCCTGGCTGTCTATGCCGCCGGGATCCTGCCGGGTACGGTCATATTCCTGTTCGTAGCCTTCACCTTTTTCAGGGTCCCCGGCCGGCGGCAACTTTTTGCCGTTGCCGGGACCGCCCTATTTCTGTACCTCCTCTTCGAGAGGTTTCTGCACCTTCCACTGGTTGGGGGCGCTTGGTGGAAGTGAAACCAGGAGGATGTGAAAGAGGCCGGGATTCCGGTGGATGCAGCCGTTGGTAAGGTGAGAGGAGCGTTGGTAACTTGTCGCCCTGGCTTGAGGGGCTCCAGATCGCTTTTCAATGGGACAACCTGCTCTACGTGCTCATCGGCACCGTCCTTGGGGTGCTCTTTGGAGTGCTTCCAGGGGTTGGCGCCATCCAGGGCATGGCCCTTCTTCTGCCGCTCACATTTGGCTTGGAACCGGCAAGCGCCCTGATCATCCTGGGAGGGATGTTCGGCGGGAGCATCTATGGAGGAGCCATCACCTCGATCCTGATCAACACACCGGGAGATCCCACCTCGGCGGCCACCACCTTTGACGGCTATCCCATGGCCCGGAAAGGGCAAGCGGGGGTGGCCATCGGGGCGGCCACGGCCGTCTCCACCTTCGGAAACCTGGCGGGGATCGCGGTCCTGATGGTGGCCGCGCCTCCCCTGGCCCGGGTCGCCCTCAAGTTCGGCCCCCCGGAGTACTTCAGCCTGGCTGTTCTGGGCCTGACCGTGATCGCGGTGGCCGCCAGGGAGTCGGTGCTCAAGGGACTGGTTTCCGCCGGTCTGGGTCTCTTCCTGAGCTTCGTGGGCATGAGCCTTGCCCTTGGTTATCCCCGCTTCACTTACGGGATTTCCTACCTGGACGACGGGCTCCCCTTCGTGTCCCTGACGGTGGGGATCTTCGCCGTATCCGAGGCCCTGATGCTCATCGAGCGGGGCGGCCGCATCGCCGAGGTGGGCAAGGTGGTGGGGGGCGTCTGGGAGGGGGCGGTGAAGGCCTTCCACTATCCGGTCACCCTCATCCGGTCGGTGCTCATCGGGATCTGGCTCGGGATCCTGCCAGGGGTCGGGGCCACCACCGCCAACTTCGTTG
>JACPQU010000111.1 GCA_016190305.1 Bacillota bacterium | reverse complement strand
TTCCAGGTATTTGACCCAGCCGATGGCCAGTCCGACGGCGCACCCGACCAGGATGGACATCAACAGTCCTACCGCCATGGCTATTCCGCTGATCAACAAAGCCATGGGGAGCCTCCCGCTGACCATCAACTCCACCCAAGCACCGACCGTGGCGCCGAGGGTCGGGATGCTGAGACTGTCGCTGGCGCGTCCTGCGATCTCCCAGATCACCAAGACTACGATCGCTGAACCGATTCGATAAAAGTTCGGCGGGAAGCGGGTTCGATCAGAGCTGGACGGGAGTTGTAACGTCTTGGCGGTTTCGGCCATTGGTGCCCTCCTAATGAGAAAACCTGAAAACTTGGACGACGTCATCGGCCACACACGGCCACCTGTTTATTAAATCGAACATTACAGAGCCGCAGAAGGGAGTGGGCGGCCGGGCACGCGCGCGTTCCCGCGCTCATCTGTCCGGCCGCCTCTCCCGTATCCGCGTGAGTGAAACCAATTCCAGAACCTGCTTGCTGACCTACTTGCTGCCTACACTCTTCAGCACCTCGTCGAGCAACACGCGATCATAGAGGGGCTCCCACTTGGTGCCCTCGGGGAGCTTGCCCCCGCGGATAAAGAACTCGGTGGTCCACTTCTGACCGTCGAGCTCAAGGCCGCCGTTAACCGGCCAGATCTCGTAATGCCGGTAGAGTTCCAGCGCCTTCGGCAGAAGTGCGGGATCGTAGTTGGGGAGATACTTGGGCGCCTGCTCCTTCAGGAAGTTGGGATCGTCGGCGATCCGCCTGTGGACCTGAAGGAGGGCTTCGATCATGGCCTTGGCGGCCGCCTTGTTGTCCTTCAGGAACTTGGCACTGGCAAAGAAGGGGGAGTACTGCATCCCTTTCAGTTCCTCGGCGAAGGAGACCAGAATGTTGAAGTTCCCCGGCTGCTGCGCTTCGAGGTTGACTACGTCCGCAAGCTCCACCGGAGACGCGTCGATGGCGGCGCGAAGCAGGGCCTCAGCCCTGTTCTCCGAGCCTGGGATGATCATCTCCTGGGGCTTGACGTTCGGCGCCCTTTCCTTGAGAGCAACGTCCGTCCAGGCCTTGCTGTCGGACTGGGGGCTGTGTTGAGCCAGCTTTTTCCCGTCCAGATCGCTGAGTTTTTTCACGTCGCCCCTGCCGATGAGCGCCCAGTCCACCCGGGTCTGGAGTACAAAGACCTTTAGATCGGCTCCCTTGATCTGGGCGATATTGACGGCCGACACGCCGCTGTTCCCGATATGGGCGTCACCGCGCATGACGGCTTCAATCGCCAGTTCGCCGGAGGTCATGAACTTGGGCACGACCTCGATGCCTTTCGACCGCAATGTCTCCCAGGCCAGCAGCGAAGGCACATCGCCCAGGTCCACGATGGAAGAGTACGCGACGACGATCTTCTGCACGTCTTTCCCGCCGCCGGCTTGTTTCTTGCAAGCCGAGGCTCCGACCACCAGCAGGCCGATAATCAGCAACAAAACCAGGTAGCGGCTTTTCTTACTGAACACTAATTCTCCCTCCTCAAAGTTCATTGCAGATAAGAAACGGGGACTTTCAAATCCGGTTTTGTTTTGTTAATGTTCACTATTATGAAATCCGCCTATATGGAAACCCCCTCTCCCCAGGCAAGGCTGCCGAACGGCCATCTTACCAACACTTATAAAGTCGGGGCAGGAAATGAAATCTCTATTTAACGTAAATCGACGTGAGAAATACTGGCGGAAAAGCTCTTATGAAAACGGCGGATGGAACAGTGGCTGGATCGATTTCTGCTGACGCTGCTGCGGACGCTGCTGTTATGAGCCGCATCTGCCGGAACATGGCCTTCCCACCGGCCGCTCATGGCTTTACAAGCGAGCAATAAATATGCCATGCGGATGAAACACCCGGCGCCCGGGGCAGGCAGCCGGGCGATCAGGCGGCAACCGGGCCAGCCTTTGATTTCAAAAACCCCGGCACCCAAGCGGGGTTCGGCCGAACGAAAGCAGGTGGATGTTGAAGTTGCTGGTTTCCGCCTGCAAGGAACCGCGGTCAGCCCCAATTTGGAACAGCAACTGCATCACCCTTCACTTATTTATAAACGTCGCGTATATCTTATGTATACTCTGCCCGACACGAACCCGGCGCTTTCATGTGGTACATATCTTGCTTTACTTTGGACGTATGGCTTACCGATGATTGCCGGTGAGTTATCAGAACCGGAAGTCCATTGAAAGGGTGATCATTCTTGAAAGCCGCCGGAAGTTTGCGCGAACAGATTGAATTGCTGGAAAGAAGAGGCGACCTCGTTCGAATCGAGACCGAGGTTGATCCAAGGTTCGAGATCGCCGCTTTGAGCAAGAAGCTTGAACAAGGGCCCGCGCTCTTCTTCGAGCGGATCCGGGGTTACTCCGGTTGCTCCCTGGTACTGAACACCGATAATCTGCGGGAGCGGATCGCCGCCGCGCTGGGCACCGACAACCTTGGCCTGATCCCCCGCTACTTGGAAGCGATCAAGAATCCGATCGGCGTCCGCGTCGTCCCCGACGGCCCGGTCAAAGAAGTCAAGACCCTGGACAACATCGATCTCCTGAAAGTGCTCCCGGTGCTGACCCATCATGAGCAAGACGGCGGGCCCTATATCACGAGCGCCGTCATCATCGCCGAAGATCCGGCAAGAGGAATTCGAAACTGCTCTTATACGAGGCTTCAAGCAGTCGGGGGCGACGAGCTCCGCACCCTCATCCAGCCGAGGCACCTCTTCCAGCTTGTCGACCCGGCCGAGCGGGAGAACAAAGCGTTTCCGGTAGCCATTGTCATTGGTCTCCCCATCTCCATCCGCCTGGCAGCGGCCACCTGGGGCGCCCATATGCCCTTCGGCTTCGATGAACTGACCCTCGCGGGAGGATTGCAACAGTACCCGGTCGACGTCGTTCGTTGTGAGACATCGGAGATCCACGTTCCGGCTATGGCGGAATACGTGCTGGAGGGAGAAGTTCTTCCCGGCGTCAGACGGCAGGAAGGGCCTTATGCCGAGTTCACCGGCAACTATGCGTCGGTAGGAGACCGGCATGTGATCAAGGTCAGGGCGATCACCCATCGCCGGAAGCCCATCTATCAGGGACTTTTATCCTTCACGCCGGAGCACCACTCCATCGGAGGCACCCCCAAGGAACCGGTAGTCTACCTGGGTGTCAAGACCTGTGTTCCCGGCACCCAGGCGGTGCACCTTACCCCTTCTAGCTGCGGTTGTTTCCACGCCGTGATTCAAATCAAGAAGCGGCACCCGGGAGATGGGAAGAACGCCATCATTGCAGGGCTGTACAGCATCCCCGACATCAAGCTCGTAACCGTGGTCGATGACGATGTGGATCCCTTCAACCCGCGGGAGGTGGAGTGGGCCATTGCGACCCGGTTTCAGGCCGACCGGGACTTGATCGTCATCAGCGGCGCGAAGGGAAACGAGCTCGATCATTCATGTGCGGAAGAGGCCCTCACGGCCAAGATGGGGATCGACGCCACGAAGCCGGTGGGCGCGGATCAGCGGTTTGAAAAGGTCAGGGTCCCGGGGGTTACGGAAATCAAGTTGGAAAACTACATGGAGTAAATCCGACTGGAACAATCTCTTCTGGAGTATCTCGACAGGAGTAAATCCCGCGTTGAAAGCAGCCCGGCGATCTACCTCTGATCCACCCGGTGCAGCCTGCCCACGTTCTCCAGGTCTTCCTTCGATTCACCCCAAAGGGTCTCGAACCAGGCCTCCAGGATCTCCCTGGCGACCGGTTCAGAAGTGAGCCGGAGACTCAAAACCAGAACATTGGCGTGATTCCATCGCCGGGCTCCCCGGGCGGTGTAGGCGTCGGCGCAAAGAGCGGCCCGCACACCCGCCACCTTATTGGCAGCGATAGAGACCCCCGTCCCGGTCCAGCAAAAGAGGATCCCCTGCTCGCATCTCCCCTCCCCCACTTCCCGTGCCACCCGGAGCCCTACATCCGCCCACTGTTCCGATCCGCCGGCCAGCGGACCGAAGAGTTCCACCCCGTGTCCCCGTTTCTGGAGTTCCGCCACCACCGTTTCGGTCAATAAGGTTCGTTCGTCGCTTCCCACCGCAATGCGCACCGGCTTCCCCTCCTTGGGAAGGTCTGGGTCGTTCCAGGTAGAACATGGAAGAATTGGTTTAAGGCAGGTGAAGATTCTGGCCGTTCAAGAACCTCAACCCCAATCTCCAAGGACTTTCGCCCTCACCGCCATCCTGGGAGCGGTTGCCATGATCGGCATCTCCGCCTATTTTATCCTTTCTCCTCAAGCATCCTTCGTGCCCGGGAGCCCCCGGCAGGGACTCTACTGGCGGGGGGCGGAGTGGTCCGGCGAAGTGGAGCTTCGAGGACCGGTGATCATCCCCAGGGGTCAAACCCTGCGTCTTCAGCCAGGTACTAACGTTCTGGTGAAGTCATCCCAGGTCACCATCAAGGGGAGGGTCGTCGCCCCCGGGACCACCCGTGAGCCCATCGTTTTCAGCCGGATCCCCGACCAGACGGGCGAGAAGGGATGGGAGGGGCTGGAGCTTTTAAAAGGGAGCCTATTGGAGTACGTGACCGTCGAACACGCCACGGTACGGCTGACCGGAGAGGGGAAGGAAGAATCCCGGGGAGGGAAATCCCCGGCAGGAGTCGCGGACCCGACCCCGGATCTTGAACAACCGACCATCGTGGCCTTCAGCACCTTCCGGAACGAATCGGGCTCATGCCTGGAACTCGAGTCGGGAACCGCCTATCTCCTTCATAACCAGTTCTCAGGGTGCGGGCGCTCGGGGATCAGGGTGGCAAGCGGGGACCTCTTCACGGTGCTGGGAAACCAGGTGGAAGGTTCCCCCACCGGCATTTCCCTGACGGAGGCGGCGGTTCGCGGAACGATCCGGGAGAACATTATCACCGGTGTAAGGCTCGGGGTGGAAACCGTCAAGGGCGGCCTCGTGATCGGAAACCTGATCATCGGCCCCGGCCTCGAAAATCCGTCGGAGAAGATCGAACTTCCGGGAGGCCAGGAGCAATTGCCGCCCCCTCCGGCAGGGAAGTCGGGGACTGCCAAGAGCCCCCGCAACGACCCGCGGAATAACCCCATGTCCTCACCAGCCGGGGGAACGGCGGCCGGAGAGGCCGGTGTAAATACCACGGGGGCGGCCGGGGCCGTCATTCAGCGGGCCGGGGTCGTGATCGCCCCCGGCAGCACCGCCACCGTCGAGGGAAACACCTTGTCCGGGCTGGAGGGCGCCGGGATCGTGGTTATCGGCCGGACATCGGCCCGGGTGAGTCACAACGTGATCCGCGAAAACCGTGGGACCGGGATCCTCTGCCTGCCCCCCGCGTGGGTCGAGTTGGCCGGCAACGAGATCGGCGGCAACGACGGAGGCGCCATGGCCGGTTGCCCGTCGCCGGTGGAATAGAGCAACCGCTTTCTCTAAACCTCGTCCAGCGCCGCCCGAAGCTCCCGAACGAAATCGTATACCGCTGCAGCCGGATCCCGGCCCTCGCCGGCGGCCCGGGCCGCCCGGTCGACGATGGCGCTTCCGACGATGACCGCGTCGCAGTGTGGGGCGACACCCCGGACCTGCTCCGGGGTCGAGATCCCGAAGCCCACCGCCACCGGTTTATCGGTCTCCATGCGCACCCGGCCGAGGAACTCGGCCAGTTCGGGGGGCAGGTCCCTGCGGACTCCCGTCACCCCGGTAAGGGACACGCAGTAGAGGAAACCGCGGGTGCGGGCGGCGATGCGCCGGATCCGGTCCGCGGGGCTGGTCGGAGCCACCAGGTAGATCAGGGCCAAACCTTGCTCTTCGGCGGCGAAGCGGACCTTCTCGCTCTCTTCCATGGGCAGGTCGGGGATCATCAGGCCGTCCACCCCGGCCCCCGCCGCCTCGCTCATGAACCGGCCCTTCCCATAGTGAAAGACGGGGTTGAAGTAGGTCAGGAGGGCGATGGGAACCTGGCTGCGGGAGCGGACCGAACGGACGGCCTCCAGCACCAGGGCCGGGGTTGTCCCGGCGGCCAGGGCGCGCTCCGAAGCCTTCTGGATCGTCGGGCCGTCGGCCAGGGGATCCGAAAAGGGGATCCCAACCTCGACCACGTCGGCGCCGCCCTCCGCCAGGGCCCTGACCAGGCCGGCGGTGGCTTCGGGCGAAGGATCGCCCCCGGTGATGTAGGCGATCAGTCCCTTGCGCCCGGCGGCGCGGAGAGCTTCGAAAGCCGTATCGATCCGGTTGGCGGTGACAACTCCCGTCCCCAGCGCCTCTCTCCCTTTCACGGCTCCGCTTCCGGCAGTTCCGCTCCCGGTCACGGCTCCAATCCCATTCACAGCTCCACTCCCAGGCGGGACGCCACCGTCGGAACGTCCTTGTCGCCACGTCCCGACAGGCAGATCACGATGATCCCGTCCCGGCCCAGGGCCGGGGCCAGCTTCCTCAGGTGGGCCACGGCATGGGACGACTCCAGGGCGGGGATGATCCCCTCGGTCCGGGAGAGCAGATGGAAGCCCTCCAGGGCCTCTTCGTCGGTGACCGATACGTACTCCGCCCTCTCCCGCTCCTTGAGAAAAGCGTGCTCGGGGCCCACCCCGGGATAGTCCAGCCCCGCGGAGATGGAGTGGGCCGGGGCCACCTGGCCGTGATCATCCTGCAGGAGGTAGCTCAGCGCCCCGTGGAGCACCCCGCGGCTCCCGTGGGAAAGGGTGGCCGAGTGGCGCCCGGAGTCGATCCCCTCGCCGGCGGCCTCCACCCCGACCATCCGCACGCGCTCGTCCTCCAGGAACGGGTGGAAGAGCCCCATGGAGTTGCTCCCCCCGCCCACGCACGCTACCA
Source organism: Bacillota bacterium (assembly GCA_016190305.1). GTDB lineage: Bacteria > Bacillota > JACPQU01 > JACPQU01 > JACPQU01 > JACPQU01. Next base: position 5,764 of record JACPQU010000111.1, on the reverse strand, counting down.
GGCAATCCGGGAGCCGTCCCTCCAGGTTGAGGATCTGCTCCCGGGCCTCGAGGCCGATCACCGACTGGAAGTCCCGGACGATCCAGGGATAGGGGTGGGGCCCCACCACCGATCCGATCACGTAGTAGGTCGTCCGGACGTTCGTGACCCAGTCCCGCATGGCCTCGTTGGTCGCGTCCTTCAAGGTTCGGCTGCCGGAGCGTACCGGGTTCACCGTGGCGCCCAGGAGGCGCATCCGGAAGACGTTGAGGGACTGGCGTTGAACGTCTTCCTCGCCCATATAGATCTCGCACTCCAGGCCGAACATGGCCGCCACGGTGGCGGTGGCCACTCCGTGCTGCCCGGCCCCGGTTTCGGCGATCAGCCGCGGCTTTCCGGAGAAGCGGGCGAGGAGGGCCTGGCCCAGGGTGTTGTTGATCTTGTGGGCCCCGGTGTGGCAAAGATCCTCGCGCTTGAGATAGATCCGGGCACCGCCGAGGGTCTCGGTCAGGCGGCGGGCGAAGTAGAGCGGGGTCGGCCGGCCGGCGAAACGGCGGAGGTACTCCCTGAGCTCGGCCTGGAAGGAAGGATCGTCCTTGCAGCGGAGGTAAATGGATTCCAGTTCGAGCAGGGCCGGCATGAGGGTCTCCGGGACGTACCTCCCGCCGAAATCCCCGTAGCGTCCCTTCTCGTCCGGCCACCCGGACACCCTGACCCTTAGCTGCTGTTCCACCGTTGACCAGTCACCTCCGCAAACATACCCCTAACCCCTGACCGCTTTGATGAAGGCTTCCACCTTGGCCAGGTCTTTCCTGCCCCCCGACTCCACCCCGGTACTCACGTCGACGGCGTAGGGTCTGACCTGCCGGACGGCTTCGCCCACGTTCTCCGGGTTCAACCCCCCGGAGAGGATCAGCGGCCGGAACCTTCCCGCGGCCTCCACGGCAACCCCCCAGGGGAAGGTCCGCCCGGTGCCTCCGGGCAACCCTTCCACCCTGCTGTCCAGAAGGTAGGCGCTCACCCGGTAGGTCTCGATCCCGGCTAGGTCGCTTTTTTCCCTGATGCGGAAGGCCTTGATCACCCGGGTTTCCCGGGAAAGGACCTCGCAGACCGCGGGGGGCTCGCTCCCGTGCAATTGAACGGCGTCGAGCCCCACCTGGTGCACGAGGACGGCCACCGTCTCGGGATCCTCGTCCACGAAGATCCCCACCCGGGCGACGAACGGCGGGATCCGGCTGGAGATCTCATAGGCCTGCTCCGGGGAGACAAACCGGGAGCTGCCCGGGTGGAAGACGAGCCCGACGGCGTCGGCGCCGAGCCTGGCCACGGCCCGCCCCTCCTCCGGTGAACGGATCCCGCAGACCTTGACGCGCGTCCTCGCCGCAGTCATCGCTTCACCCCCGGTCATCGTTTCACCCCCGGTCATCACTTTGCTTCACCCCGGCCAAAGAAAGGGATCGGAGCACGGCCGCCGGATTTTCCGCCCGCACCAGGGTCTCCCCCACCAGGACGGCCCGCACGCCGCCGGCGGCCAGAAAACGGACGTCCTCCGGGCTGCGGATCCCGCTCTCGCTGACGAGCAGGATTCCGGGCGGGACCCGCGGAGCGAGGGCCAGGGTGGTGCCCAGGTCTACCTGGAAAGTGCCCAGGTCCCGGTTATTGATCCCGACCAGGTCCGCCCCGGCCTCGATGGCCTGGTCGAGCTCTTCGGCGGTATGAACCTCCACCAGTGCCGCCAAGCCCAGACCCCGGCAGCCGGCGAGGAGAGTCCTCAGGCGCTCCCCCCGCAGGAGAGCGACGATGAGCAGGACGGCGTCCGCCCCGGCGAGCCTCGCCTCCAGAAGCTGATACTCGTCCAGGACGAAGTCCTTGCGCAGGAGCGGGAGCCGGCAGCTCGCCCGCGCCCTGGCCACGTCGGCCAGGGAGCCGCGGAAATACCGGGGCTCGGTGAGCACCGAGACCGCTGCCGCCCCCGCCTCCTGGTATCCCCGCGCCGCCTCGGCAGCATCCAGCCCCCCCCGGATCTCTCCGGCGGATGGGGAAGCCCGTTTCACCTCGGCGATCACGGCCATCCCCGGGGCCCGCCGCAGGGCCCCGGCGAAGTCCAGGGGCGGCCGCGAGAAGCCGGGGTCGGTGAGCAATAACCGCTCAAGGGTCGCCGGCGGAACCAGAGCCTTGCGCAAGGCCAGGTCGGCGCGCCTGTCGGCCGCGATCTGATCGAGGATCACCGGATAAAACCCCTTTCCAAGGAACCAAAGCCGGAGAAGGATGCTCCCGTCAGGCCCGTGACGTGAATGCCACCAGTTGCGCCAGCATTTCCCAGGCCGCCCCGCTGTCGATGCTTCGAGCGGCGGCCTCTACCCCCGCTTGCAGGTCGCCGGACAGGCCCCCGGCCGTGATGGCCAGGGCGGCGTTGGCGAGAACGGTGTCGCGCCGGGGACCTTTGCACCCCTCCAGCACTTCGCGCAGGATCGCCGCATTCTCCTCGGCCGTCCCGCCCCGGAGGGCCTCCCGGCTCGCCGGGGCCAGTCCCAGGTCGACGGGGTTCATCACCAAGCGACGGACCTGCCCGTCCCTGAGCTCGCCGACCAGGGTTTCGCCCGCAAGGGTGAACTCGTCGAGCCCGTCCCCGCCATGGACGACGTAGGCGGCGCGGGATCCCAGGGCCCGCAGCACCCCGGGGATCAGGTCCACCAGCCCGGGCTCGTAGACCCCGATCACCTGGGCGTGGGCCCCGGCCGGGTTGGTGAGCGGACCGAGGACGTTGAAGACGGTGCGGATCCCGATCTCCTTCCGCGGACCGATCACGTACTTGAAAGCGCTGTGGTAGGCCGGTGCGAAAAGGAAGCAGATCCCCACCTCGTCCAGGCAGGCCCCGGCGGCCTCCGGCCCGATATCCAGCTTGACGCCCAGGGCCTCCAGGCAGTCGGCGCTCCCAGCCCGGCTGGATACGGCCCGGTTTCCGTGCTTGGCCACCGGCAGACCCGCCCCGGCCACCACGAAGGCGGCGGCGGTGGAGATGTTGAAGGTTCCGCCCCCGTCCCCCCCGGTGCCGCAGGTGTCCACCAGCAACGGGCGGCCCGAGGAGACACGGGTCACCTTCTCTCGCATCACCCGCGCGCAGCCGGTGATCTCCTCCACCGTCTCCCCCTTCATCCGGAGGCCGGTGACGAAGGCCCCGATCTGAGCGTCGGTGGCCTGCCCGCTCATGATCTCGTTCATGGCCTCCCGGGCTTCTTCCTCGGCCAGGTGCTGTCCTTGCACCAGCTTGGCGATCGCCTCACGGATCATTTTTTCCCCTCCCAGTCCAGAAAGTTCCGGAGCAGCTTCTTGCCCTCGGCGGTGAGGATCGACTCGGGGTGGAACTGCACCCCTTCAAGGGGGAAATCCCGGTGCCTCAGCCCCATGATCACCCCGTCCTCCGTACGGGCCGACACCTCCAGGCTGGCGGGCAGGGTGGCGTCCTCCACGATCAGGGAATGGTAGCGGGTGGCGGTGAAGGGGTTTTCCAGCCCGGCGAAGATGGTCCGCCCGTCGTGACGGATAAGGGAGGTCTTCCCGTGCATCAACGTGGCGGCCCTGACCACCCGCCCGCCGAAAACGGCGCCGATGGCCTGGTGTCCGAGACAGACGCCCAGGAGGGGCAAGCGCGGGGCGAACCTCCGCACGACGTCCATGGTGATCCCCGAGGCCTCGGGAGTCCCTGGACCTGGAGAGATGACGATCTTTTCCGGGCCCAGGCCCTCGATCTCGTCCAGGGTGATCTTGTCGTTCCGGTGGACGACCAGGTCGGCGCCCAGTTCGCCCAGGTACTGGACGAGGTTATAGGTGAAAGAGTCGTAATTATCGATGACCAGGATCAACGGGGTACCCCCCTTTCTCCGGCCCCGGCACCGGCTTCGGCGTGCGCCCGGTCCCCCGCCTCGGCCGCCATCGCGAGGGCGCGCAGCATGGCCCCGGCCTTGTTCCGGCACTCCTCGTTCTCCGCCCGGGGATCCGAATCGGCGACGATCCCCGCCCCGGCCTGGACGTAGGCCTTCCCGCCGGTGATCACGATCGTCCGGATCGTGATCGCCATGTCCATGTTCCCGCTGAAGCTGAAGTACCCGACCGCCCCGGCATAGGGCCCGCGCCGGGTCGGCTCGAGCTCGTCGATGATCTCCATGGCCCTCACCTTGGGCGCCCCTGAGACCGTGCCGGCGGGGAAGCACGCCTCGAAGGCGTCGTAGGCCGTACGGCCGGGGGCCAGGATCCCTTCAACCTCGGAGACGATGTGCATCACGTGGGAGTAGCGTTCCACCTCGAGGAGCGCGGTGGGCGCCACCGATCCGTAGGCGGCCACCCTGCCGATGTCGTTCCGGCCGAGATCCACCAGCATGATGTGCTCGGCCCGCTCCTTCTCGTTCCCCAGGAGTTCCGCCTCCAGCGCGGCGTCCTCCTCGGGGGTCAGCCCGCGTCGCCGCGTGCCGGCCAGGGGCCTGGTGATCACCTGCCCCTCCTCGGCGCGCACCAGCACCTCGGGGGAAGAACCGACGATCTCTAGTCCCCCGAGGCGAAGATAGTACATGTACGGAGACGGGTTGAGCCGCCGCAGCACCCGGTAGACCTCAAAGCCGGGGACGGTGAGGGGAACCTCGAAGCGCTGGGAAAGCACCACCTGGAAGATGTCGCCGGCGGCGATGTATTCCTTGGCCCGGGCGACCATCTCCTCAAAGCAGCCGGGGGGGATGTTGCCCGCGGGGGGCGCGGATGGATGGGAAGGCGGTTCGGCAGCAGGAGGAGGCGAGGCGACAGGACCCTCGATCCGGGCCACCGCGTCGTCGATCAGCAGGCATGCCCGCCGGTAGGCCCCTTCCGGATCCCCGTCGGGCCGGGCATTGGCCACGACCAGGATGGAGGACCGGGCGTGGTCGAAGATCACCACCAGTTCGGTGCAGATCACCTGGCAGTCGGGAAGGCCCAGGTCATCCCGCTGGGAGTCCGGCAACTCTTCAAAGAAACGAACCATATCGTAGGAGAAATAACCCACGGCGCCCCCGAAGAACCTGGGCAACCCCGGCAGGAGCGCCGGTTGAAACCCGGCGATCTCTCCGCGCAAGGCGGTCAGGGGATTGCCTTCGACATCCTTATGACACCCGTCGAGGATTACGGTTCCCCGCCCGCCCTTGCCGGTGAAGGAGAGGAACGGCCTGGCGCCGATGAAGGAGTATCGCGCCACTTGCTCTCCCCCTTCGACGCTCTCCAGGAGAAAGGCGGTCTCCTCCCCGCAAAGCTTGCGGAATACCGAGATAGGGGTGTCCAGGTCGCCGGCGATCTCCCGGTACACGGGCACCAGGTTGTGCGTGCGGGCCAGTTCCAGGAACTCGCTCTTTCCCGGCGTGAGTGTTGATGAAGGATTCAAGCTCGGACCTCCTTCGCATCAAACAGAAAAACGGGAAAAACAAAAACCTCTCGCCGTTCGCGGACGAGAGGTTCTCTCGCGGTGCCACCATCGCTTGACCCCATGGGGGCCCCCTTGACAGGTACGGGAAGGACGGGGATCGGGAACGACCCGAGGATCGGGCCCGGAATTCCGGATTCCCTGCCGCAACGGCGGCCTTCCTTATACCTTCTTCCTGGTAACGGTGGAAGCTCCGTCGGAGCCTACTCGCCGGGGAGCAGGCCTCATCGCCGCCTTCCCCGTCTTTCGGTCCGCTGCTCCCGGGTCCATTCACCGCTTCCGGCGTGCCGCCTTTTCACCGACCGGCGGCTCTCTCCGACCCCATCCACGGCTACTCTTCCCGGT
>JACPQU010000109.1 GCA_016190305.1 Bacillota bacterium | reverse complement strand
GTGGAGTTCAGGAGGTCGATCTCTTTCAGGCGCCGGCTGTCCCGGTCGTCCAGGAAGAAGTTGACGGGCCGATCCAGCCTGGCGGCCAGCAACTGGAGCGACTTCAGCGAGGGATTGATCCGGTTCAGTTCCACCTGGCTGATGAAGCCCTTCGTGAAATCCGTACCGGCGAGTTGCTCTTGAGTCATAGCCAGTTCCTTACGGACCTGCTTAATCCTTTCTCCCAGGGTTGACATTCCGACCCCCTCCTTCCATAAAGTGCCGGTTATCCGATCCGGTTTTCCTGATTCGGGTGGTGCCGGCCTGGGTTTCCAAGCCCGGATGAAGGTATTCAACGGAGCATAGACCTGAAGGAGAGACAATTGCGGGATCCCAGGATACCTTCCACGTTGGGCTGTATCGTCCGGGGTGAGCAGTGTGAAAGTTGCCAAGGTTAATGAGCTAATTACCATGTATAGCTTACCATTTTACCTTTTGCGCCGACAAGCCCGAGTATAGCCTATATTTCCATGTTTTTCAGATGGGAGCGATCGGGAATGAACCCAGGATTCTACCTCAAGTTTACCGGGCGCGATCGGGCGCGAACCTTGCTCCGGCCCCTGCTGACGGGCGCCGCGGCAGGCGCCCTGACGGGGGGGCTGACGGCCTTGCTGTTCTTGTACCTCTTTCCAGCTTGGTCGCCTCTAAACGGCTGGCCCCCGGGACCCTGGGGAGGGCGATTCGTTTTCCCCTGGCGTACGGGTGCCTCGGCGGTGGTCCAGGTTGCTCAGAAGGTCGGGCCCGCCGTGGTCGGCATCAGCCGAAAGGCCCCGGCCCTGGATCCCCAAAGCGGGATCCTGGCCCTGGAGGAACACAGCACCGGATCCGGGGTTTTCTTTGATCAGCGCGGCTACCTGGTGACCAACTACCATGTCGTCCAGGATTCCCAGTTCCTGGAGATCTCCCTGGCGGGCGGCGAGACCCTCTTGGGTCACGTGGTGGGAGCGGACCAGTTGGCCGACCTCGCCGTGGTGAAGGTGAATCCGGGAGAACTGCGGGAGGGCCCCGACTCCCTGGTGGTGGCGCCCTTCGGGGATTCGGACGGTCTGCAGGTGGGGGAGACGGTGATCGCCATCGGCAACCCTTTGGGTCTCAATCTCCAGCGGACCGTGACGGTCGGGGTGGTTAGCGCCCTTGACCGCAAGCTGGACATCGAGGGAATCACCTTCAATTTCATCCAGACCGACGCCGCCATCAACCGGGGGAACAGCGGGGGCCCCCTGATGAATCAGCAGGGGCGGGTCATCGGGATCAACACCGCCAAGATCTTCCTCCCCGGCGGGGGCACGGAGGGGCTGGGGTTCGCGATTCCGAGCCGGAGCGTGGTCCCGGTGTTGGAGAAGATCCTGGCTCTCGGGACCGAGTTGAAATCCTACCTGGGGATTTACCCTATGACCCTGGAAACCAAGGGGGACGGCGGGCGGGGGAACCCGGGAACACCGGCCGAGGACGGGGGCGGAGTCCTGATCCGCCTGGTGATCCCCGGAAGTCCCGCCAAAAAGGGAGGCCTCCAGGACGGTGACGTGATCCTCAAGTTTGACGGGCAGAAGGTGCTCTCTGTAAATGACCTCAGGGGGATCCTGGACGAGAAGATGCCGGGGGAGACGGCGGAACTGGTAATCCGGAGGGGGCGGGAAGTCCTCCCCATCCGCTTGACCCTGGGCGAGCGCCCCGCCGCCAGGGGGTGACCAGGGGCGGGGGTGACCGGGGCCAGGGGACGACCGGCCGCCGGGAGCCTGACCGGCGAGTCGTCCGGCCATTGGTGATTTGATGGTGGACGCGGCCGGGAAAAGCTATACTATTGGAAGCCGGTGTATCTTTGGGGTTGGAGTTTTGAAGATCACGATCTACGCGGTGGGCAGGGTCAGCGAGCCCTACCTGGCCGAGGGGATCCGGGAGTACCGGAAAAGGCTGGCTCCCTACGCCACCCTGGCCGTGACGGAGGTCCGCGACGAGCGGATCGGGCTGGGGGCGGGGACTTCGGAAGGCCAAACCGCGTTGACCAGGGAAGGTGAGCGGCTGCGGGCCGCTTTGGCGCAGGGGGCCTACATCGTGGCCACGACACCCCGGGGCGAAGCGCTCTCCTCGGAGGAGTTGGCCCGGATGCTGGACAGGCTTTCCCGCGAAGGAAGGCCTCACCTCGGTTTCCTGATCGGGGGCACCCTCGGCTTGGCGGAAGACCTGCTGCGGGATGCGGACTTCCGGTTGTCCCTGTCCCGGCTGACCTTTCCCCACCAGCTTGCCCGGCTGATCCTGATGGAGCAGCTCTACCGCTCCTATAAGATCCTGCGGGGCGAACCGTACCACCGCTAGGAGGAAGTCGTGATGTCCAAGTTTAGGAACTATTTCCTGACAGGCCTGGTCTTCTTGCTTCCGGCCATCATCACCGGATACACCCTGCTTTTCGCTTTCCGGCTTCTGGATAACTTTATGGGCAACATCGTGCTGTACGTGTTCGGGCACACGATTCAGGGGCTGGGCTTCATCCTTTCGATGCTGGCGATCATCGCTACCGGGGCCCTCGGCGGGAACATCCTGGGAAGGCGGGTCCTGCGCTTCGGGGAGAAGATCCTGGAGCACGTACCGGTGGTCAAGGGCCTCTACCTGGGCTCGAAGCAATTGACCCGCTCGCTCTTCGGGAAAAACGCTTCCTCCTTCCGCCGGGTGGTGTGCATCGAGTACCCCCGCAAGGGGATCTACACCCTGGGCTTCGTCACGGGCGAGCTTCCTCTGGGAGCCTTGATCGGAAACAGGCCCCCCGCCGGCAGGGAGCCCGGCGCCGGAGGGCCCGAAGGGACGGAGCAGGTGAAGGACGAATCGGCCGGGGCATTACTGCCGGAGGGAAGAGTCTTCAGCGTGTTCGTCCCCACCACCCCCAATCCCACCTCCGGTTTCATGGTCGTCGTCCCGGAAAAAGACGCTTGTCATGTCGATCTGAGCGTTGAGGACGGGATCAGGCTGATCATTTCCGGCGGCGCCCTCAAGCCCGCCAAGTGGACGGCCAGGGACAAGTAGCGCCGGGTCGCTCCGTCCTCGTCCGCCGCCCCCTAGAGCCCGTAGTGGATAAACCCCGCGTTATTGACGCGTCCGATCGTGAATCCTATAATATGGTTGTTCTCGGGCCTCGCGAGGGGGTTAAAATGCCGCGCCAACGTTCCTTACGCCAACTGGAAGAGCTTCTGCTCCACAACGATTATCGTTTTACCCCGCAGCGCCGGGCCATCATAGAGGTCTTTTTCGATGACGGATCCGGGCACCTCAGCGCAGAGGACATCTATCACCAGGTCCGGGACAAGCTTCCTGATGTCGGCTTGGCCACCGTATACCGCACCCTGGACATCCTGGAGAACCTGAACGTCCTGCACAAGCTGAACTTCGGGGACGGCCGGTTCCGCTACGAGATCAACCAGGAAGGGTTGCATCATCACCATCACCTGGTCTGTCTCCAGTGTGGACAGGTATCCGAGGTCAAGACCGATCTCTTGAATGATCTCGAAGAGAAGATCGCCAGGGAACACGGTTTCAACATCGTCGATCACAGCTTGAAATTTTACGGGCATTGCGCCGCCTGCAACAAGAAATAGGTGGGGGAAATACAATAGGACCTACAATAGGAACAATAATGGCTGGAGGAACAAAATGGATCTCTGGTTCACTGAAAAGCACCCCTCGGGGGTCGGCCTGACCTGCCGGGTAACCAAGACCCTGCACACCGAGCGATCCGCTTACCAGGACATCGCCGTCCTCCAGACCCAGGGGCTCGGCCGGATGCTGGTTCTGGACGGCCTGGTGCAGACCACCGAGGCGGACGAGTTCTTCTACCACGAGATGATCGCTCACGTTCCCCTTTTCTCCCACCCGTGTCCTCGCCACGTTCTGGTCATCGGCGGAGGGGACGGGGGTACGGTGCGTGAGGTGCTCAAGCACCCCAGCGTGCAACGGGTCGACCTGGTGGAGATCGACAGCAGGGTCATCGAGTTGTGCCGCCAGTACATGCCGTCTCTCAGCACGGGACTAAATGATCCCCGCGCCGTGGTGACCGTCGGGGACGGGATCGAGTACGTGCGAACCACCACCCGCAAGTATGACGTGATCCTGGTGGACTCCACCGATCCCATCGGCCCCGCCGTCGTCCTCTTCACCCCGGACTTCTACCGGGCCGCCGCCTCCATCCTCAATCCGGACGGGATCCTGGTCGCCCAGAGCGATTCTCCGATCTCCAACCCCGAATCCACGAGCCGGACCTACGCTTTCATCGGGGAATCATTCCCCATCGTGAACCTCTACCTGGCCCCGGTGCCGACCTACCCAGGCGCCGTCTGGAGCTTCACGATGGGTTCCAAGAAACACCTGCTCCTACCGGACGCCGTTTCGGGACGGCCGCCGCTGGAAACCCGCTATTACACTCCCGAGGTGCACCGGGCCGCCTTCGCGCTCCCCCGCTTCGTCATTGATCTCCTCCGCGGCGGGTGCAGCAATGTCAGGTCCTGAGACTTCGTCTGATCCCGGTTCCGTTCGTGATCCCGGTTCCGTTCGTGATCCCGGTTTAGTCAGTCATCCGGGTTCCGATCGCCCCGGGTCCTTCCATCGCCCCGGTTTTTTCCTGGGGAGCGGGAGCAGCCCGGAAGGGGCTTCCGCGGTGGTCCTCGGCGTACCCCTGGACGAGACCACCAGCTTTCGCAGCGGCACCCGCGAGGGACCTGGCGCCATCCGGGCCATGTCCCATGCTCTCGAGGAGTACAGCCCGATCCTTGATCGTGAGCTGGGCGGGTTGCGGTTCTACGACGCAGGGGATCTCCTGCTTCCGCAAGGAAACCTCCCCGCTTCCCTGCGGGCCGTCCACACCGCCGCCGCCGGCCTGGCGGGACAGGGTCTGCGACTTTTCACCCTGGGGGGCGAGCACCTGCTGACCTATCCCCTCGTCGAACTCCTGGCCGGACTGCACCCTGATCTGGCCGTCATCCACCTTGATGCCCACGCCGATCTGCGTGATACTTACCTGGGCGAACCCTGGTCCCACGCCACCGTGATGCGCCGGGTAGCCGAACGGATCGGCGGGGAAAATCTCTACCAGTTGGGTGTGCGTTCGGGTTCCCGGGAGGAGCTGGCGTTCAGCCGGGACAGTTGCCGTCCGTTGCCGGGAGATCCCCGGGAGGCCGCCCGCCGCGCCGCTGAGGAAACGGCGGGCCGGGCCCTGTACGTGACGGTGGACATTGACGTCATCGATCCTGCGTTCGCCCCGGGAACCGGGGCGCCGGAACCCGGGGGACTCTCCCCGGGTGAGCTTTTTGAAACGCTGCGGGCCTTCGACGGGGCCCGGATCGCAGGTTTCGACCTGGTGGAGGTTTCGCCGCCCCACGATCATTCCGGAATCACGAGCCTGCTGGCGGCAAAGGTATTGCGGGAAGCGATTCTTCTCTTTGGCGGGAGGTATCATAAATGAAGGGTTCCATCACCCTTGTCAAAAAGGAGCCCGATCTGCTTTTGACCGCCCGGTGGCAGACACCGGATCTCTACGCCTTGGTGGCGGGAAGCTCCGAGGGGCAGACCTTCCTGACCGCTTTTGACGGTGCGCTTCTGGCCGCGGGGGTCGGGAACGTCAACCTCCTGCGGGTTTCGAGCATCCTGCCTCCCGGATCCTCCTACCGGGAGTCCATAGCCCTTCCGCCCGGGTCCCTGGTGCCCATCGCCTATGCGAGCACTTCCAGCGACGTGCCGGGGACACTCATCTCGGCCGCCGTCGGAGTCGGGGTTTCGGAGGCTACCTACGGGGTGATCATGGAGTTCAGCGGCCGTTGCTCGGCCGGCGAGGCCGGCGAATACGTCGCCGCCATGGTCAGGGAGGCCTTCCAGCGGAGAGAGCTTCGGCTGGCCGACCTGAAGGTGCGCTCGGTGGAGCACCGGGTGGAGGGGATCGGCTGCGTTTTCGCAGGGGTTCCCCTCTGGTACGCCGGGGCTTGAACCGAATCCTGGGCTTGGGCCGGCCACCGGATTGGGCCGGCCACGGGTCGAGTGGACTTCCAGGGGCCTGAGCCGATCACGGAGCCCCCGGCCCGATGTTAGATTCGACGGGTGGTTGATCAGTTGACCTCGGACTCACCATATATTTTATTCCGCGTGGAAGCGGGGATCAGAAAGGCCGTGCAGGCGGCCGCCGCTGAAGCGCGCGCCCGCGGGGCCCTCAGCTACGAGCAGCTCCCGGCGTTTACCCTTGAGGTGCCGCGGGAGACCGGACACGGGGACTATGCGGTCAACCTGGCCATGCTCCTCGCTCCCCAGGCGCGGCGGTCGCCGCGGCTGGTGGCCGAGGCCCTCCTTCCACACCTGGAGGGGGCCGTCCCATATGTCCAATCCGTGGAAACGGCCGGGCCTGGTTTCCTCAACTTCAGGCTGGACGACGGGTGGCTCGATCAGGTCCTGCCGGAGATCGAGGCGGTGGGAACGAGCTATGGAAATAATGACGGGGGCGCTACTGTTAGTGGGAGCGCCGGGGGCGAAAGCGGTGACCTGGATGGCGGGAACGGCCTGGGTGACGCGGGCGACTTGGACGGCGGGAGCGCCGGGGGCGAAAGGGGCGAAGCAGGCGAAAAGGTCCTGCTCGAGTTCGTCAGCGCCAACCCCACCGGCCCCATGCACATGGGCAACGCCCGCGGGGCCGCCCTCGGAGACTCCCTGGCCCGGATCCTGAAAGCGGCAGGCCGCCTGGTGAGCCGGGAGTTCTGGATCAACGACGCGGGTAACCAGATCCACAACTACGCCCTCTCCCTGGAGGCCAGGTACCTGCAGGCCGC
>JACPQU010000108.1 GCA_016190305.1 Bacillota bacterium | reverse complement strand
CTCCTTTTCGATGATGGAAGCGAGGGTCACGGCCTGGTGGATCGTGAAATTCATATTTCTTGCCCGCTCCCGCAGCCGGTCATCGAAGACCTGGTCGAAGCGCGCGAGCATCCGGCCCAGGATTTCCGGCGCAAGGCTTCGTTCCTTTAATTTATAGGTATCGGGAAACAGGTAGCCCTCAAGATGGTGAACACCACCCGAGATCCCCCGGAGATATTCATAACCGAAATCTCCCTCCGAGGCGGTCCTGATGAAATCCGCTTGCGGAACTCCGAGCTTCTCTTCAACAATCCCGGCGATCTCTTTCACCGTCAGCCCCTCAGGGATCGTCAACTGCGTCTCCCGGCGGATCACGTCTCCCTTGACCATCTTGCTCAGGATTTCCGCGGGGGATTGGGAAGGAGACAGGAGATACTCCCCGGCCACGAGCCTCGACTCAGCCTGCTGGTACTTGGCCACCAGCAGGAAAGCCAGACCGGAGCGGATGATCCCCCGTTCCTCAAGGATTTGTCCGATGGAACGGGCGGAACTCCCGGGGGGGATGAGCAACTGCTGATCAGGAATATCCATCTCCGAAAGGGGCTGGAACTGGGCGTATACGAAAAGCCCGGTGAAGGCCAGGATGATCAACAGCAGGGTCAGCAAACCCTGTCCGAAAGCCGCCAGCTTATTGGTCGCACGCCACCGGCTGCCGGCCAATCTCCAGGCGGCCAGGATGAAACGGCCCGGGAAACGAAAAACAGATTCTAGCACCGGGCTGAATGCGCGCCAAAGGGTCCCCGCCGGCACCTTGGTCGCCTTTGTTCGGACCACCGAGAGCCAGACGGAAACCTGTCTGAACGCTGCCGTCACACGTAAGGCAATTGCCCGCCCGGCCGCTTCCAAGCGGGCCGCGGCTGAACCTGCCCCGATCCCGGGTTTGGGAGCGGCCGAGGACATGGCCGCCCTCAGCCAGGTCTTGCCCCGTGCTGCTACCGGATCCGACCGCTGTACAATGATCGCCAGACGCTCCTGGATCCAGGCCCGGACCATGCGAAGCCGGACGGAGAAGCCGTCCTTTCCCGGGCCGTTGAGCGGGTCTTTTTGGTTCAGGTGGACCACCCTTCGCCTGCAACACGACGGTTGGATGAGTTCGACGGAACAGATGCATTCGATGGAGCGACATCGCAAACAAAAATGTTTTAAAAATAAGTTCGGGTCTAAATGAAAAAGCCCTCTATAGATAGAGGGCTATATGCGTCAAGCCTGTCGGCCGGACTCCTGATCCTACGGCCCGGTCTTCAGCGAGTTTGTTGATCCGCGATCTTCCTCATGAATCCTTCTCGTCTTCTTCCAGTTCTTCCGCTTCCTCTTCTTCCTCCTCTTCGGCGCAGAGCTGCTCCCACGCCGAAACAACCTTTTCCCATTCGGAGTCATCCTCGATGTCGACTAGAAGCTCTTCACCTTCATCATCAGTATCGATCCGGAGGATTACCGCTTCGTCTTCCTCCTCGTCGCCAACGGGGAGGAGGACCGCGTACTCTTTACCCTCCACCTCCAGAACATCGATCATTTCAAATTCGTGCTCCTTACCGTTTTCATCGGTTAAGGTTACAACCTCCTGCTCCTCTTCCGCCAACGAAAAATCACCCCTGATCCCATTTATTGGAGTTATCTTATCATACCCCGTTTGGGTTGAACAGGATACTCTAGATTATGCGCCTTTATCCTACCCAAATCTGGCCACTTAAAAACCCTGTTCCCGTCGTTGAACTTGACGGCGGCGATCAAGGTAGCCTTGAAGGATGAGGGTGGCGGCGACGGCATCGACCCGGCGCCTGCGTTCGGGACCGGTCAATTCCGCCATCCGGAGGCTCCGTTCGGCTTGCGCGGTGGTGAACCTCTCATCTTGGAAGAGGATCGGAATGGAAAGGTGGCTGGCCAGCATTCTCGCGAAGTCCCTCGCGGCAACAGCCTCCGGACCCTCGCTGCCGTCGGTGCGGCGGGGCAACCCGATGACGACCGCCGCGGCTTCCTTCTCGCGGACCAGTTCTCCGATGCGGCACAGGGTCGCTTTAAGAGGTTCCCTGGTGAGGGTTCCCAGGGGAACAGCCACCAGTCCCTCGGGATCGCAAACGGCCACGCCGATCCTTTTCTCTCCAAGGTCCAGGGCCAGAAGGGACCCCGTCAAGCGCGCGCTGTCAGGGACATTCACCGGTTTCGCACGCCCTGCGACCGCTTACCCGCCGGCACCCGGAGGTTCCCCTTCCGGGCGGGTGACGGACTTTTCCAGGTAGAAACCCACCAGTTCCTCGAGAATCTCGTCGCGCTCAATTCTCCGGATCAAGCTCCGGGCATTGTGATGGCTGGTGATATAGGCCGGATCACCCGAGAGTAGGTAGCCCACGATCTGGCTGATGGGATTGTAGCCTTTCTCCTTCAAGGCGGCGAACACGCGTTCCAGGATCTGCCTGGCCTCGGTGACTTCGTCCACCCGGAACTGGAACCTGGCCGTGCTCTGGGTCCTGTCAAGGTCAGGCCCGTCTGCCATCATATCCCTCCTTGCTTGCCCGATCTCTTTTCGGCAAGCAGGAACCACCCTCCTCCATGCCCTGCTTCCACGACATGGTTCCCTGAAGAACACCGGAAGATTCGGTGCTACCTTTGCTTCAAAGCCGTTCGCACGATTCCCCCCACCATGCGGAGAGCTTCCGGCAGCCCGGATGGGTTTTTCCCTCCTGCTTGGGCCAGATGGGGCTTCCCGCCGCCGTACCCCTCGACAGCCTTGGCAGCCTGGCGGATGATCTCCCCCGCGTGCAGGCCCCCGGCTACCAAGTCATCGGTCACCAGGGCCACCAGGGACACCGATTCTCCACATCGGCTTCCGAGCACGATCACTCCTGATCGGATCCGGCCCCGCACCTGGTCGCCGGCCGCCCGCAAGGAATCCATATCCGGGGCGTCCACCTCGGCCGCCACGAGCTTGGAATCGGTTCCGTCAATGGGCTGCGCCCCGGCCACCATCTCCCCGATGGAGACGCCGATCAATCGCTGCCGGAGCCGGTCATTCTCCTTTTCCAGGCCGCGCATACCGGTGATCAGCCCCTCGATGCGAGCCGGCAACTCGGTGGTGGTGACCTTGAGAGACTCGGCCAGGGAGCGGAGAAGCTGTTCCCGCTGTACCGTGAGCCGGTAGGCTTCCTGCCCGGCCACCGCTTCAAGGCGCCGGATCCCGGCCCCGATTCCGGTTTCACCGATCACCTTCAGCAACCCGATCTCCCCGGTGGACCCGATGTGGGTTCCGCCGCAAAGCTCGGTGCTGTAATCCCCCATCCGAACGACCCTGACCTCGTCTCCGTACTTCTCTCCGAAAAGTGCCATGGCCCCCGAGTCCACCGCTTCCTCGTAGGAGGTGATGGAAACGGATACCGGCAGGTTTTCAAGGATCTGCTTGTTGACAAGCCTCTCCACCTGCTCCATTTCATCCCTGCTGGGGGCCGTATAATGGGTGAAGTCAAAGCGAAGTCGATCGGGGGCGACCAGAGAGCCGGCCTGGTTGGCGTGGCTTCCCATGACCTCCTTGAGGGCGCGATGCAAAAGGTGGGTCGCCGAATGGTGGCGCGCCACGGCCAGGCGACGCTCGCCGTCCACAACGGCATCCACCTCGTCTCCCTGCGAAAGGTTCCCCGAGATGACGGCCCGGTGAAAGATCAGGCCTTCTCCGGGGCTGGTGGTTCCGGTAACCTTTGCTTCTCCGTTGGGCCCCCGGATGACCCCGCAGTCCCCGACCTGGCCTCCGGACTCGGCGTAAAAGGGGGTCTCCTCCAGCACGATGTCCACCTCGGCCGCCTCTCCCGCCTGCTCCACCCTCCGGCCGCCGGAGATCAGGGCCTTGATCAGTGAGCGTTGGGACAGGCTCTCATAACCGGTGAAGCGGCAGGTGATCCCTTGAAGCGATTCGAGGAGCGACGTCAACTCCATGTCGTGATAGCCGGTCGTCGCCCTTGCCTTCCGGGCCCGGTGGCGCTGCGCCTCCATCTGCTCCTTGAATCCGTCCTCGTCTAGCTTCAACCCGGCCTCGGCGACCATCTCCCGCGTCAGTTCAAGGGGGAAACCATAGGTGTCGTAGAGCTGAAAGATGTCCGCGCCCGCCACGGTATCCCGCCCCGCCCGCCGGAGGCGGCCGAGGACGCCCTCCAGCAAACGGGTCCCCTGGTCCAGGGTCTCCAGGAATTTTTCTTCCTCAAGGGAGATGACCCGGGTCACGTGCTCGAGCCGCTGCTCCACATCAGGGTATGGCTCGCGCATTCGGCGGGCCACTTCGGCGGCCGTAGACGCCAGGAAGGGCTTCTCGATCCCGAGCAGCCGGGCGTGGCGGACGGCCCTGCGCAGGAGCCGGCGGAGGATATATCCGCGGCCTTCGTTTCCCGGCAGGATGCCGTCGGAAACCATGAAGGTCACCCCCCGGAGATGATCGGCGATGACCCGCAGGGAGGTATCCGCCCCGGTCTCGGCGCCGTATTCGATTCCGGCGACGCGGGCGATCAAATCGATGATCGGGCGGGTCACGTCGATCTCGAAGATGTTCTCCTTCCCCTGGATCACCGCCGCCGTACGCTCGAGGCCCATCCCGGTGTCGATCCCCTTGCTCGCCAGGGGATGATAATTGCCGGCTTCATCTTGGTTGAACTGGATGAAGACCAGGTTCCAGATCTCCAGGAAACGATCGCATTCGCAAGCCACCCCGCAATCCGGACGGCCGCAGCCCCTGCCCGGGCCGCGGTCCAGGTGGATCTCGGAGCAGGGCCCGCAGGGTCCGACCCCGATCTCCCAGAAGTTATCCGGCTTGCCGAGGCGCACGATCCGCTCCGCCGGCACTCCGACCTTGCGGTTCCAGATCTCGAAAGCCTCGTCGTCGTCAAGGTAAATGGTGATCCAGAGGTCGCCGGCGGGGAGCCCGAGGGTCCCGGTGACGAACTCCCAGGCCCAAGGGATCGCTTCTTGCTTGAAATAATCCCCGAACGAAAAATTGCCGAGCATTTCGAAGAAGGTGGCGTGCCGGGCGGTGATCCCGACACGTTCGATGTCCGGCGTGCGGATGCAGCGCTGGCAGGTGGTGACCCTGCGGTGCTCCGGCTTGGCGGTGCCGAGGAAATAAGGCTTGAACGGCACCATCCCGGCTCCCACCAGGAGCAGGGTCGGATCGCTGTGTGGAATCAAGGGGAAGCTGGGCATGATCCGGTGGCCCCGTTCCTCGAAGAAATCCAGGTAACTCTGTCTGATCTCGGCCGTACGCACCGGCGCTTCCTCCTTGAGTTCATTCTGGTGCGGGAAAGAATAAGACCCTTCCCCCAATTCCTGCCTGAAGGCAGGGACGGAAAGGGCCTTTCCGCGGTACCACCCTGCTTACCGGCCGTCCACCGGCCGATCCCTCGAAAAGCGGCCTATTCCCGCCTGGGCAGACCGCCTGCGCGCTATGGGGCGCTCCCCTGCGGCTCAGGGATGGCTTTCAGGCCCGGTTGCCGGGAACATCGCACCACATGTGCTCCCTCTCTGAGCGCCACCGGTTGCCTTACTTTTCCCCTTCATCGCTTGCCTGGTGAGTTTGGCAAGATTATACCGGCCGGGGTCCTCAAGCGTCAAGCCGCAAGGCCGGCGATTCGAGCGCCGAGGCTTCGGGCACCGACGTTTCTGGCGCCGACGCTTCGGGCACCATCAGCGGTCGGGACCAGCTCCGGCAAGGGCTATCCAACTCGCGATGAAACGGCGGGCCCGGCGAAGGTAATCCGGGATGATCCCCGGAGTCCGCGCCAGGATCCGGGCCACCCTGTCCTGATCCTCAGCGGCCGGGTTCCGGCACCATTCCTCGATCATCTCCGGGGTGACCTCCAGGTGGAACTGGAGAGCGTACCCCTGCTTCCCGAAACGGAAAGCCTGGTTCCGGCACAGCTCGGAGGAAGCCAGGTGCACTGCCCCGTCCGGGAGATCGAAGGTTTCCCCGTGCCACTGAAAGACTTCGAATGAAGCACCAAGCCCGGCTAAGATGGGATCATTCATTCCCTCCCGGGTGAGGTCGAGCTTGAACCAGCCCACCTCCGGTTGGGGGTTGCGGCGGACCTGGGCTCCAAGGGAACGGGCCATCAACTGGGCCCCCAGGCAGATCCCCAGGGTGGGGATGCCGTCAGCCAGCGAGGAGGCGATCAACTCCCTGAGGCTCCGAAGATACGGATAGGAGGCCTCGTCGTGGACGCTCATTGGGCCGCCCAGAACGATCAGGGCGCCAAAATCCCCCGGATCGCCGGGCAACGGGTGGGCGAGGTCCATCCGCCGGAGATCGATCCTCCAACCCCGCTCCCCCAGCAGCTCGCCAAGAAGCCCCGGTCCCTCGCTCGGCCAGTTCTGAACGATCAGGGCGGAAGGCTGCAGTCCCGCCATTTTATCTCCTCTCCAATCCGTAGCGATCCTGATCTTAACTTCCTTTAGATTGCCGGCCCCTCCTTTTTCGCCCGCCGCCGCTCTATATTTTCACCCGGAATCAGCGGCACTTGATCACTTTGTACCTTTGCCGGGATGGCTCCGGCGTACATATCGCGGCTGTATTGGGGGGATCCTCATTGTTAAATAAATCGTTTTTCAATGGTTTTGGCATGTAGCCTTTTCAATGGTTTCGACATGTAGTCTTTTTCTCAACGTCGGGAGGTACGCCAATGCCCCATTCCCGAAGGGCAGCCGTCGCCGGTCTTACGATCCTGCTCACCCTGGTGATCTGGCTCCCAGGATGCTCCCTCTCTTTGGGTGGAAGCGGGGGTGGCGGGAAGAGCCAGGAAAAACCACCCTCGCGTCAAGAGTTTCAAGACATGATGCGGGCGGAACTTTCTTCCCCGGAGGGGCGCCGGATCATCGAGGAGGAACTTCGGAAAACTCAGGCCGCCTTCACCGCTCAAGAAGTCCTGGCCAACCCTGAGGGGCAGAAGGTTCTCCAAGAGGAAGTCTCCAAGAGCATTCAATCACCGGAAGGTAAAATGACCATAGAAGAGCAGGTGAAAACCAGCCTTAACTCTCAGGGGGTAAAATCTACCCTGGATGAGTCCGTCACCGAGAGTCTCCAGCGCCTGATCCAGCAGATTTCCCCTGGAGGCGGGGGTGGAGGCGGGGGAAGTGGCGGCGGAGGCGGCGGAATGGGCGGCTAGAATGGCCTGTGGAGTCAGACGGTCCCATGAAGCAACACCTTGGACGATGTAACTCCTGGGTCAGCCCATTCAACCTGCTGAGGGAGTGTCAGGTTTGTCCAAAAGAAGAGTGGGAATCTGGACCGCCTTCATGGTGGGAGCGACCATCCTGACCGCCGTCGGACTGGGAATTTTTATCGGGCTCGCCAGACCATTTGCCAGGCCCGCCCCGGAAAAGCCTCCGGCCGGACTAATGGAACGGAGGCAGGATGATCGCCAGGCCCCCCGAAATGAACCCCGGCCCGAACAGACCCGCCAGCCGGGGACCATCGAAGGCCCTTTGCTGTCCCAGGGCCGCTCTTGGGCATATCTTTTCAACAGCACCGGCAGGTTCGTCTATCACTGCGTTCCTCATCCCTATATGAAAGCCTCGATCACGGTAGTGAACAGCTCCCCGGAAAGGGCCGCTCAAGCCGACGACGCTGTCCGCGACAATCAGGGAGCAGGGGCTGTCGGATCGGAAGGGGCCGATCGTGGAAGGCGCACCGTAGCCGTAGCGATGCGGAACTATGCTTTTCAACCCCGGGATCTAACGATAGAAGTGGGAACTACCGTCGAGTGGACCAACTTCGATCCGGTACCCCATAACGTCGTCCTTCAACCAGCAGGGCCCTGAACTCAACCAGGGCCCTGAGTCCTACCAGAGGGACCCGAGCCCTCTACCTGAAATCAGCGGGCCCGGGCCCCCGGCTCCGGGCTACCTCGGCAAGACGCTCCCCCGCCGAAGAATCTTTAACAGGGCTCCCACCACGTTCGGGTCAAACTGCCTGCCCGACCCTCGTTCAAGCTCCTTCACCGCCTCCTCCAGGCTCCGCCCCGTCCGGTAAGGTCGATCGGCCGTCATAGCGTCATAGGCATCTACCACGGCGATGATCCTTGCACCCAGGGGGATCGCCTTTCCCTGCAACCCGTCGGGATAACCAGGGAAGGGCCCTTCCCGCAAACCGTCGTACCGCTCGTGGTGGTGTCTGACCGAGGGGGCGGCCGGCCGCAGGAGTTCGATGCAGCAGATGATCGCCTCCCCCGCCACCGGGTGACGCCTAATCTGCGCGATCTCTTCCCTGGTCAGGGGGCCCTGCTTGTTGGACACTTCCGTGGGGGAGGCGATGAGGCCGATGTCGTGCAGCAGCGCGGCGTGGCTGAGCACTT
Organism: Bacillota bacterium; assembly: GCA_016190305.1. GTDB lineage: Bacteria > Bacillota > JACPQU01 > JACPQU01 > JACPQU01 > JACPQU01. The sequence goes on along the minus strand of JACPQU010000108.1, from coordinate 6,539 downwards.
TGACTTCCCTGGGTTGAAGCCCGAGCGCGAGGCCGACCTCCACGGAGAGCCGTTCCACCCGTTCGGCGTGTCCGGCGAGGTAAGGCACGAGTTGATCGACGATCCTTGCCAGGCCCATCACCGTATCCAGGCTGAGGCTCGCACGCTGGGGCGGTTCGGTCTGTTCTTGAGCCCGGCTGGTGTTTTCGGCCATCTTTTCCTTGTCGCGGTACATCGCCGCATCGGCCGCCGCCAGGATCTCCTGAGCATCGCGCCCCCCGGCCGTCTCCAGACCAAGGTTTGCCGCCAGCGGAAATTCGGGATCCACCCAGGGAGAGCAATCGAAGAAATCGACGAAGGCCTTATCCAGTTGATCCCGGATCAAACCGCCGGTTTGCTCGTCGGTGTCCGGAAGCACCACCAGGAACTCATCCCCGCCGTATCGAACGGCATAGCCCTTTTCTCCGACCTCATCCCGGAGAAAGCGCCCGATCTCCTTCAGGATCTCATCCCCGTACTGGTGGCCGTAGCGATCATTGTATTTCTTGTAACCCCAGAGGTCGATCATCAGAAGCGCGAGCGGAAGCCCTTCGGCCTGCAGGCGCTTTTCCTCCTGGGGAAGCACTTCCCTCAAGAAACGGCGGTTGTATAACCCGGTGAGGGGATCGGTGAGAGCCAGCCGGCGGGTCTCCTCGAAGTACCTGGCGTTGCCCAGGGCGGTAGCCGCCTGGTCGGCGAAGGCGGCCAGGAGTTCGATATCCCGCCTGTACCATGGCGAAAGATTCCGCTTGGGACCTGCCGCCAGAAAAGCGATCAGGGTTTCCCTGCTGAGCAACGGGACCATGAGCTCCGCTCCCAGCTCTTCCAGCTTGGCCCGTTCCTGCCAGGGGATCGATCGCATCTCCGGACGGATCTCCAGGTCGAGGGCGGTAAGGGGGGCGCCCAGGGTCTCCAGCCGCCTGGCCAGTTCCCCCCGGGCAGAAAATGACGGGGCTTTCGGATTCGCGGAAAGCCCTCCCCCGGCCCAGCAGACGAAGGTTTCGCGGTCCCGTTCCCACAGGAAGAGGTGGACATTGTCCACATCGAAAGTCCGGGAGACCATCTCGAGCATGGTTCGGGCCAGATGATCCAGGTCCAGGATCCTGGCCAGGGCCCCGGCAAAATGTCGCAACCGCTCGTAATAATCGGTTCTCTGCCCGTAGAAAAGGCGATCGGCCAAGGAAACCGTCCATTCCCGCAACGGGTAGAGCACGAGGACGGCGATCACTCCGATGCCGAAGGAGAGGGCCAGACCGGTGTAGCCGAGGACCCCGCGCAGGTAGCGCTCGCCGGCGAGGATCGCGGCCACGTAGATGCCGGTGATGAAAAATACGGCCACGACGTAGCTGAAGGCGCGGTGCGCGACCGTCTCCAGTTCGACCAGTTCCCGCCGGACGAGGACCACGGTGAGGAGGACGGCGTTGACCAGGTTGGCCGCCACGTCGATAGGGTATCCCCTGAGAGTTTCGTTCATGTTCGCAGTAGCCCCGATCACGACCAGGGCGTAGCCGATCATCAGGTACAGGATCCGGTTTCGGAACTCGGCGGACCTGCTGTGCCGGAAAGCGGTGATCTGGAAGCTCAGGGCGACGAAGGACATGCCGAAGACCGGGATCAGGCTGGGCATGGCCAAGGGACCTAGTTCCGGGATGAAAAGACCGGTCTTCGGATGCGTGGAAACCCCGGTGATGAACATCTCCCGCGAAAAGACGGAAATCAGGATCACGCCCAGGGAGAACAGGTAGCTCAACTTGACCAGGGTTCGAAACCTGTCAGGCTGGAGGAATGCATGAATAAAGGGAAGGTACAAGCCGAAGTAGCTGCCGCTCCCGGCCACCACCATGGTGTACCACAGGTCGGCCGCGCCGGCCGAACCCTCCATGCTGGTGATGGTTACCATCAGGCTGCCGAACTGCCAGTAACCTATGGCCCCCAGATATAAGGCCAGGTAACGGTTCGCCCTGGTCTTCCGGCTATGACGGAGGACCACGAAGATCAGGGCGGCATACGCCGCCAGGGCCAGCGACTTCAGCAGCAGGGAGAAAAGAAAGATTACGGTGCACCTGCCCTCTGTAAGAGTCCCAGGTTCCCGGCCGGAGGGCCCATCCGGCGTGGTTTCAGATGGGCCAACTCGACTCCCCTCCTGGCCATCTCGGCCATGTATCCTGAAAAAGCCCCCTGGGGAAGCAAGGTGACTTCCAGGGGCACCCTACCCGTGATCTCCACCAGGGCCGCATAGTCATGATCTATTTCCCGGAGCTGCTCGTGGACCAGATCGCGGATCTCCTTCTCCGGGCGGGCCTCCTTCGGTTCGACGTACAGCCGCAGGAACACCCGGTCCCCGTCGTATTCCTTCCGGCAGACCCAATCCGTGTAGCGGACTCCGGATTCCTCCAGGGCCTTCCACAAGATCACTTCGGTCAGCCGGGTGAATCCGGAGAGGTCGATGATATCCTGCTCTCTCCCGAAGAAGTGCATGTGGGGGATCTGGATTCCGAGTTCCGGATCACCTTTGGTATTGATCCGGACAATGTCCCCGGTGCGGTATCTGACCAAGCAGCCGCCCAGGAAATTGGACAGGACGATCTCGTAGGTGACGCCTTCCTGGAGCTGATCGAGCAAGAGGGTGCCCCCGACCGCTTCTCCAGCCGTTCTGATCGGTGCCCTCGTCTCCCCACGTCCGTTGCGTTCCGCCACGGCCCTCGCCGCCGCCACCTGGGCCCTGGTGATCCCGTCCGGTCCGGCGGGGGGTTCCACCGGGAGAAACTCCAGAAAATTGGTGTCGGGGACGAATACCAGACCCCGGCGGCCCCATGTCTGAATGCTGATGATCCCTCCCTCGGTACACCCGTAAGCCTCCACCGGCTCCTTGCCCCAGTAGTGGGCGATCCGCTTGCGGTAGACTTGGGTATCGGTCCCCCCCGTCCCCACGCACTTCAGGTTCCAGACATCCTTCGGGAGCATCTCCCGCCGTTTGACCTTGCTTTTCATAACCCCGCCCAGGATCCGGCGCAATGTCGCCGGGTGCAGGAGCTCACGGGAAAAGCCGCCCCCTTCCCCCCGTTCGAAGCGCTCTCCGACGGCGACGAGCACGCTGGCGATCCCCAGGAAGAAATCCAGCCCCTTTTTCAAGGCCAGCTGAAAACCGACCTTGGTGCGATCTTGGAAGCTCATTCCTTCCGCTGTCTTGATATCCGGTAAAAAATTAAAATCGAACTGGTGGACAAGGCCGTCGGCCATGATTGCCCCTGACATGTAGGGACGAGGGGCCAGGGCATAAAGGATGGTATCGCCCGGCTCCATCACGATCTCGCCCCGCTTGGAACACCCGCCGAAGATCACCGTCGCCATGGCGTGTTCGCTGTGCTTGTTGAAAGCCTGCCGGGTAAAAGGGATCCACTTGAAGGGATAGATACCCGAGCGCCCGGAGGTCCGGCACCAGACATAGGGCTTCTCCGGCAGGCCCTCATCGTTCCGCTCGGAGAAGAAAGGATAGTAATCGTCGTAGCTGGTCAGGGGCACCCTTTCCCGGAATTCCTCCACCGAACGGGGCGCCTTGTTTCCCAGGAACTTCCGGCCGATATCCGATCGGCCGAGAAAATCGAGTTGCTCCAGCAGGTAGCTGGCCTGGACCCGCATGAAGTCATCCAGGGGAAGATCGATGAAACCGCAGAACTTGCTCCAGATCTCGTGCCTCATCCCCCGTTCCAGGAGTTCACGGACGGTCACCTGTTGCGTGGTTGATCACTCCTTTCATTCCATCCCGGTCCATTCCAACTGGATATGCACCTGGAGATGCTCCGGACGGTCGGCCAGAGCTTGGGAACCTCCCGGCGATAGTCCACATAGTCTTCGAAGATGTGCGGAAAGATGAAACGATCCTGGGCCAGGATATATAGGAGATCGGCCAGCCACCAGAGGGGCGCGGCCGCCGCGAGCCGGAGGGATCCGGTGAGGGCCAGGAGTGAGAGCAGGAATAACCCGTACCAGAGCAGACCGGGATGCCGGGTAAGAGCGTAGGTCCCCGTCCGGACCACCCGGCGCCGCCCCTCCGCAGGCGGCCCGGCCGAATAGGATTCCCGAACCGGAAGCTCTCCCCATAAGGAGCGATAAAGAAGGCAAATGGAGAGGGCCAGAATGGGCATGCCCGCAATCAACAGGGGTTTGGGAACGGCGACTCCCGGGCCGAAAACAACTCCGACATGCGCGGCCAAGGCCAGAAAGAGCGAAGCTGCCATCCCGCCCGCCTTGAGCACCGAACTCCCTTTGAGGTCCCCCAGGTCCGAGAGGTACCCCGCTGGAAAGGCGGCCAAGCCGATCAATATAAAGGCGACACCCAGGGAGTCCAACTCGTTTCTCACCACCCAGGTAAAACCCTACCGCGCCGGGAAATCAGATGCGTGTTAAAAGGGGCTGACTAAAACAGTCAGTTCGCTTGTCAATTGTAAAAAACCTGCCCGTATCCATAACGAATGGTAACAGTTCCTTTACCCTTCCGGAGGGGTGGCTGGAGGAGAACCCATGATGACCGCCGATCAGTTGAAAGACCTGTTCGAGGAGATCGAACGTCGTTCAGGAGAAGCCCTGGCGCGGCTGGAACGCCTGGTCCACCAGCCGAGCGTCTCCGCTGGAGGCGAGGGAATCGAGGAGATGGCCCTGATCGTCGCAAGGGAGATCCGCGCCCTGGGAGGCCGGGTTGAGGTGGTGCGTTCGGGAGGCTTCCCCGTCGTCGTGGGGAGGCTGCCCGGCCGCTCATCCCGCCGCCTGCTCATTTACAACCACTATGATGTCCAACCCCCCGAACCGCTCGAGGCCTGGGATCAGCCGCCGTTCGAGCCGACCCTCCGTGAAGGCCGCCTTTGGGCCCGCGGGACCGCGGACAACAAGGGAGACTTCGCGGCACGGCTGGCCGCGGTGGAAGCCTGGCAGCGGACGCGGGGAAACCTGCCGGTCGAGATCGTCTGGGTAGTGGAAGGGGAGGAAGAGATCGGGAGCCCCAACCTTGAAACCTTCGCGGAGCGCCATGCCGACCTCCTACAAGCCGAAGGTTGCTTATGGGAGTTCGGTCGCCGGCTGTCATCGGGCAGTCTGGAGATCACCCTGGGGATGAAGGGGATGGCGTACCTTGAGTTGAAGGCTGTGGGAGCCGCCGCGGATCAGCACTCCTCCCTGGCGCCCCTGGTCCCGAACCCCGCCTGGCGGCTCGTCTGGGCCCTGGCCAGCCTGAAGGATCCCGGGGAGGAGATCCTGCTGCAGGGATTCCGCGACGGAATCGCCTCGATCCCTCCCGTTTCAACGCGCCTTCTTGAGGGAATGGAACAGGATGATCGGCGGGAGTTAGCCCGCCTGGGACTGGATTCCTTTTTACTGGGAGCCAGCGGCGAGGCCGCCCTCCAGCGGCTGCATTTCGAACCCACATGCAACATCTGCGGTTTAACCGCCGGATACCAGGGACCCGGGCCGAAGACCGTTTTGCCCGCGGAGGCCTCGGCCAAGCTGGACCTTCGGCTGCTCCCGGGACAGGATCCCCGCATCGTCCCCGAACTGATCAGGAGTCATCTCGCCCGGCGCGGCCTGGGTGATATCGAGGTCCGGATGCTTGCCGGCGAAGCCGCCGCAATGACCGAACCGACAGACCCCTTTGTCGCCGCGGCGGAGAATGCCGCCAGGCTGGTCTATGCGAGGGAACCGCAGGTGGTCCCCATTTCCCCCGCCACCGGACCCATCCACGCCCTTTGCCACCGGTACGGAACACCCGCCGTCTCTTTCGGGGTGGGTAATCCGGATTCCCGGATCCATGCGCCCAACGAGAACATCAGGGTGGAGGACTTCGTGCTGGGGATCAAGCAGGTGGCCGCGCTCCTGTCCCTTCTGGCCGAGCCGGCCGAGCCAGCCCGGAGCGAAGGTTCACCGGAAAGCAACCGCTGCCTGTAGGCGCCGTCCACGAGAGGATTGCGGCGAATCCGAGCATAATGGCGGATGCGGCAAAGACCCAGAGGTAGGTTCCGGTAAGGTCAAAGGTCAGTCCGGCCAGGTACACGCCCAGTCCGGCCCCCACCTGGTGGAACAGGGTGACGGCGCCGTAAAGCCGTCCCACCGACCGGGCTCCGAAGAGGTCTCCGACCAGGGCCGAGGTGATGGGGGCGGTGGCGAAGGTCGAGAAACCGAACACCAGGGAGAACAGGATCAGGGAACTCTCCGAACGGGCCCAGAAGATCAGGAAAAAGGACAGTCCGCGCAACAGGTAGACCAGTCCGAGCGGGAATTTGCGTCCCAGCCGGTCCGAAACGGCCCCCATCACGAGGATGCCGAGCGCGTTGGTACCGCCCATGAGCCCAAGGGCGGTGGCGGCGGTCATTTCGCTGAATCCCTGGTCCAGGGCCCAAAGCACCAAGTGGGCGCCGATGACGTGTCCGGTGAAACCGCAGACGAAGTAGGCGCTGGAGATGAAGAAAAAGGCCCGGTTTCGCACGGCTTGCAGGATTCCGACCACCGGCTTGGAAGCGGGAACCGTCCCGGCG
>JACPQU010000015.1 GCA_016190305.1 Bacillota bacterium | reverse complement strand
GTCCATGCACCTGAAGTCCGTAGATTACGTGGACGACGCTGAAGACGGCCGTCCACGTCCCCACGTCACGGCGCAGATACGAGTTGACGGGATTCCGCCTGCAGAGCAGGAGGTTCGCCGGCCCGATGAGGAGCGTGAGCGCGAGGAGCCCGGTGGCGATGTATCCGGTGGCGACGGTGAACCGCCGCACGAAGGAGCGGTTTCCTAGATCACGTCCCGTCTCCATAGGTTCCCTCGGATCTGTTCTGCCGTTGCCTGGATTCCCTGTTTCTGTTCGGCCATCCCCGTGATCGCTCGGGCCGGTCCGATCCCCACCATGATCCCGTGATCGGGTTTCGTCCCCGCCGTGATTGCCTGGTCCGGTTCGATCCCCGCCGTGATTGCCTGGTCCGGTTTGACCCGCGCCATGATCCTTTAGGTCGTCCTTGCCTTGCTGCCGGGGGAACGGGCCACTGCGGGTGTCCGCGTGTGGGTACACGTTGGCGTCGAAAAGCGGGAGATTCATGAACAGGAAAAGGACCAAGGCGCTCACGAGTGCGAGCGGCACGTGAAAACGAAGAAGTCGAAGACGCCAGTCGCCGCTGCTGCCGCCAAGCGGTGGATACGCAGACTGGGTGACTGATTGCATACTCCTGCTCGACCTCACGCCGGTGCCGTCACCGGTATCGGGATCGGGGGGCCGATTAGCCATGTGTATGTCCTCTGTCAGACGTGTTTGTCACAGTTGTCTAACCCGTTTCCCTGCTTGATTGAGAGTTGAAAGTCGATTTTTGGGCAACTGCCGAACGGTTCATAGTCGCTGCATAAGCCTGCCTTCCATAGAGCCTCCTGTGTTGACGCCCCCACCCAGTATAGGTTGTGGAAGTCCGCAGGACATGACCCTTGGAAGGCAGACGAGAGAATAAAAGGGCTATTTTTTTGTGATACCGTTCACGAGACCAAAGGGAGTGAGAAGAGGATGCTAACCACGCCGCTCGGGGCGAGGCAACCAGCCACGGGCGACGCTATAGGCGGCTGCCTGGTGCCGGTTGCGGAGATGAAGCTTGGAGAGAATGCTCTTCATGTGGTTCTTGACCGTGTGCTCACTGATCACCAAACGCTCGGCGATCTCAGCGTTGGAGAGGCGCGTCGCCACCAGCTCCAGTACTTCCATTTCTCGGGCAGTGAGCTCTTCCTCCGGCCCTAAGGATTCAGTTTGGTCCCGAATCTCTTCCAGGATCCTGGCCGCCATGCGACGCGAAATCGCAGCCTCGCCCCGCGCCAAGCCTCGGAGCTGATCCAGGAGCTCCCGGGAACGCACGTTCTTGACCAGGTATCCTTGCGCACCCGCCTTGATGGCTTCGAAAAGGGTCCGGCTGTCGTCGCGCACCGTCAGCATCACGACGGTGACGGCGGGGATTTCCATCTTCAGCCGCCGGGTTGCAGTAACGCCATCCTCTCCCGGGAGTTCGATGTCCATCAGCACGATATCCGGCTCAAGCGCATGGGCCTGAGCCAGGGCGGTTTCGGCGTCCTCGGCCTCTCCAACGACGGTGAAATCGTCTTGATAGGATAGGAGCGCGGTGAGTCCCTCACGAAAGAGCGCATGGTCGTCAACCAGCAGGAGTCGCAAGGGCTGCACGTCCGTTCTCCCTTATATTTTGTGGAATGGGGATCGTGGCGGTGATTTGGGTGCCCGAACCGGGCTGACTATGCACATGGAAGGTGCCGCCGAGGGTATTCACACGCTCCCGCATACTCGTCAGGCCCAAGGGCCGGGCTTTGCCGTCGCTTTGACTGCCGGGAGTGAAACCCCGGCCGTCATCGGCAATCACGACCCTGAGCTGATCCGGACCATTGGACGTGAGGGTGACACTGGCCTCCCGTGCCCCGGCATGCTTGCGAACGTTGGTCAAGGCTTCCTGGATGAGCCTGAAGAGCTGAAGAGCTGAGAGAGGTGAGAGCCGCTCGGCCGCAGCATCCGTTCGGAGGCTCGTGGGGATCTGGTGCCGCTCTTCAAACTGGTCCACGTAATCCTGTAGCGCACAAATCAATCCTCGTTCCGTTACGTTGGTGCGGAGGCCTGTAATAGACTCCCCGATATCTTTGTAGATTTCATCGGCGACCCCGTGCAGTCGCTCGAGTTCTGCTTCCGCATCCTGTTGTCGGTCCGCCTCGAGAAGTTCCTTGATGGTATCCAGGCGTAAGAGCAGATGTGAGACGTGCTGGGCCACGCCATCGTGGAGTTCCCTGCTCAGCCGTTCCCGTTCCTGCATCACGGCATTCATGGTCAGGAGGTCCTGCTCTCGGGCCAATGCCTCAGCCTGAAGTTTCCCCAAAATCCTGAACAGGATCTCTGCAAGAATGTAGACCAGCACCAGGAGCAGGAACGCCACGAGCAGGTTCTCGGCAAGTCTTCCCACCGTGCCCCTCCCCAGCAGGCTATGGCCGACCGTGCGCCACAACAAGCCGTGTCCCGCCATGACAGTAACGGGAGGAATAAAAACAATGAACCATTTGAACAGAAGCAACCTGCGGTGCGTCATGATCGAACGGTTCGTTTGGTGAAGCACAATAGCCCTCCGTAAAGTTAACGGGAGTTGCTTTGGTGATCTTTACACGTTGGAGATCCTAAACAATTTTTCGACCATGAAATCAGCCGCTTCCAGGAGGTCGATCTCTCCGGCGATCACACGCCGGGCCAGCGTTTCCAGAAGGTCCCCCCCGCCTCCTGCCCCGGCCGTATCCCGGGCAAGACGCTCCAGGATCAAGGCGGTCGCCAGTTCCCCTACCGCCGCGGCGGCCCGCTTCAGCCTCAACTCGTCCAGCCCCACCGCCTGCTCGAGGAACCGGCGATGGGAGGCCAAAGCCCCAGCCAGCGCGGGGAGGCCCTCCCCGGTCAGGGCGGAGAGGGTCAGGATCGGAGGAGTCCAGACCGGTGCTTCCGGGGTTGGTTTTTCCCGGCCCAGTCCCAGGGCTTCCTTTAGTTCGCCGGCAGCCTTGCCGGCCCCGGGGCGATCGGCCTTGTTCACCACGATCAGGTCGGCCAACTCCAGGACCCCGGCCTTGAGGGCCTGGATCTCATCCCCCATCCCCGGGGTCGCCACCAGAATCAGGGTGTCACAATGGGCGCGTACCGCGTATTCCGCCTGGCCGGAACCCACCGTCTCCAGGATGATCAGGTCGTAGCCGCATGCGTCGAAGACGGCGGCCAGGTCCCCGGTGGTGCGGGCCAAGCCGCCCCGGTGGCCGCGCGTGCCCTGGCTGCGGAAGAAGATCCCGGAAAGGCCCCCGACGGCGGCGCCGGCGCCGGCTGCACCCGGGACTGCTCCCGGATCGCCCTCCGCCCGTACACCCGACGAGTCTGCCCCGGCTACCCTACCCCCCACGCCTGCTGGTTCATCCGCATCCAACTCGTGGAGCCGCAGGCGATCCCCAAGGAGGGCGCCCCGGCTGAGCGGGCTGGTGGGATCGACGGCAATCACGGCTATTTTCCGGGAGACGGAACCTTTGCGGATCTCCCGGACCAGGCGGGCGATCAGGCTGCTCTTCCCGGCCCCGGGCGCTCCCGTCACCCCGACCAGGTGGGCCTCCCCCACCCTGGGATAGAGGGACTTCAGGGCCCGATGCCCGTCCGGCCCGCCCTCTTCGACGACGGAAAGAAGCCTGGAGAGGGCACGCACGTCGCCGCCGATGGCCTGGCCGATCAAAGCGTCGAGAGCGGTGGGAACGGGGCTGGAACCGGCGTGGCGATTCAGATTAAGTTTAATTTTGGAACCTTCTCCACCGGCCAGTTCGGATCCGCTCCTTTATCTGATCCAGGGTCATCCCGCCGGGATGAAAGCGGGCGCCACATATCGTCTATAGCAATCACCAGGTCGAATCCGTCCGGACGATTCCTCGAATGGGCGTCTCCCATAGAAGGCACCGTAAGACGGCACTCCAGTTTCCATTCAGCGCCGGCGCGATGACAGTTCAGCGAGGACCTCCCGCAGGTCGATTCCCTGTTCCTCAAGGAGCACCAGGCAGTGGAACCAGAGATCGGCAAGCTCGTAAACCAGTTCGCTCCGGGAGCCGCCTTTGCCGGCGATGATGACTTCCGCCGCTTCCTCGCCGACCTTCTTGAGAATGACGTCCAGGCCACGATTAAAAAGGGAGGTCACGTATGAACCCTCGGGCATCTCCCGCTTGCGCCCGGCGATCAACTCCTGCAGTTCGGCCAGGATCCCGAAAGCAGATGGATCGGAAAATCCCGCCGGATGGGTATCTTCGGAAACCTTGTTTTCGAATCGGGACGGCGAAAGATCGACTACATGCCGTCCGTCAATTTCCCACCCGCCGCCGGCGGCGCGCCGGAAGAAGCAAGACCGGTAGCCCTCGTGGCAGGCCGCTCCAACCTGATCCACCAGGTAGAGGATCGCGTCTCCGTCGCAGTCGAGGCGGACCTCGCGCACCGTCTGAAAGTGGCCGGAAGTCTCGCCCTTGAGCCAGAGGGAAGAGCGGGAGCGGCTGTAGTACCAAGCCCGCCCCTCGGCGAGGGTCCTGGCCAGGGCCTCGCGGTTAGCGTAGGCCTGCATCAAGACCTCGCCTGACCGGCGGTCCTGGGTCACCACGACCACCAGCCCGTTGGGGCCGAAGGAGACCTGGTCTACAGCAGTCACCGGGCCGCCGCTCGGGGTACCGGCCCCAACGTTATCCCGTTCCACTTCCGGGCTGTTTTGCTTATCCATTCCGTCCCGCTCCATTCCGTTCCATATCCCGGAAACCTGCCGGCGGCGCCGATCCCCCGGCGTTCCGCATCCACGAGTACTATCCGCCTTGCTATTACCGAACCGGCCCTCCTACAACCGGACCGGAATCCCCTTTTCCCGCAGGGACTCCTTCACCCCGGCCACCGTCATTTCCCGGTAGTGAAAAACTGAGGCCGCCAGCGCGGCGTCGGCCTTCCCCCGTTCAAAGACCTCGGCGAAATGCCCCATTGCCCCCGCCCCGCCGGAGGCGATCACCGGGATGTCCAGCGCTCCGGACACGGCGGCGGTCAACTCAAGGTCATACCCGTCCTTGGTTCCGTCCCGATCCATGCTCGTGAGCAGGATCTCACCGGCGCCCAGTTCCTGCACCCGGGCCGCCCACTCCAGGACGTCAAGACCGGTCTCCTTCGTTCCGGAATGGGTCCGGACCTCCCACAGCGCCGGCGCTGAACCCGCCACCCGGCGGGCATCGATGGCCACCACGATGCACTGGCTGCCGAAACGCTCCGCGCCCTCCCGGACCAGGTCCGGATTGCTCACCGCGGCCGTGTTCAGAGAGACCTTGTCGGCGCCCTCTTTAAGCAGCCGCCGGATCTCGACGGCGCTCCGAATCCCGCCCCCCACGGTAAGGGGCATGAAGACCTCCTCGGCGGTACGCCGGACTACCTCGTACATAGTCTGCTTGCCTTCCACCGAGGCGGAGATGTCGAGGAAAACCAGTTCGTCGGCACCCTCGCCGTCGTAGTAGCAGGCCAGTTCGACCGGATCGCCGGCATCCCGCAGGCCCACGAAGTTGACCCCTTTGACCACGCGCCCTTCCTTGACGTCCAGGCACGGGATGATCCGCTTGGCCAGCAACGATCCGGCCTCCTGTCATCTCCGACGAAAGTCAATCGGTTAAAATTCCATTGCCATAGTTCTCATGAGTACTCAGGCCGCGGAGCCGGGTGCTAAACCCCGGGTCGCCCGGGCGCCGTGTCCTCCGCAGCCGCCATGGCTTCCTCCAAGCTGAACCGCCCCTCGTACAACGCTTTACCGACCACGGCGGCGAAGACTCCATTGGGCTCCAGCGCGGCCAGGGCCGCCAGATCCTCCAGGGAGGACACCCCGCCGGAGGCGATGATCCCGGCGCCGCACCGGGCCACCTGCCGCAACCCGTCAAGATCGGGGCCGGAAAGGGTGCCGTCCCGGGAGATCTCGGTGCACAGGATCTCCCGCACTCCGCGCGCGGCCAGTTCGCCGGCCAGTTCCGCCATCCCGGCCCCGGTCTCGGCCTCCCGGGTCCACCCCTCCACCGCCACCCTGCCGTCCCGGGCATCCACCGCGGCGATGATCCGCTCCACCCCGAACCGGCGGATTAACTCTTCTATGAATGAAGGATCGCGGGCGGCCGCCGTGCCCACCACCGCCCGGACCGCCCCCGCCTCCAGGGCTTCGGCGACGGCTTCGGCGGTGCGAAGCCCCCCGCCTACCTGGAGCGGGACCTCGACCTCCTGAGCGATGCGGCGGACGACTTCCATCTGTTTCGGCGTCCCGGCGAAAGCCCCGTCCAGGTCGACCACATGGATCCTGGCGGCACCCTCCCGGGCCCACCGCTCGGCCATGGCCACCGGATCCCCATAGACGGTCTCTGCGGAGGCCTCGCCCCGCAAAAGCCGGACGCAGCGCCCTCCCCGCAGGTCGACGGCCGGGATCACGATCATCGGCCCGGCTCCCTTCGACCGGCGGGCTGGTCCGCCCCGAAGGCCGACGCAGGGCCGCTTCCAGGGCTCGTCGCGGCGCTCACCCGGATCCGATCCCCGTACCCGGCCGCCCGCCCGAAGGCCGCCAGGATGGCCAGCCCGTTGGCGCTGCTCTTCTCCGGGTGAAACTGGGTCCCGTACACCAGGCCCCGCTGCACGGCGGCCGCGAAGGAGATCCCATGCGTGGCGGCGGCGATCACGTCGTCCGCCGATGCCGGATCGGCATAGAAGGAGTGGACGAAATAAACATAAGATCCCGGAGCCAGCCCGTCCCACAGGGGCGAGGGGCGCGTGAACTCCAGGCTGTTCCAGCCCATATGGGGGACCTTCACCCCGGAGGGCAGGCGGCGCACTTGTCCCTCCAGGAGGCCGAGCCCCCGGTGGAGCCCATCCTCATGGCTGACCTCGAAGAGGAGTTGCATTCCGAGGCAGATCCCCAGCAGGGGTTTCCCCGCGGCGACTTCCGCGAGGATCACATCGAAGAGGCCCGCCTGCCGCAGGTTGGCCGTCGCCGCCCCGAAGGCGCCCACCCCGGGAAGGATCAGCGCCCCGGCGGATCTCAGGTCGTCGGGATCAGAGGTGATCCGGGCGGGGAGCCCCACCCGCTCGCATCCCTTGTGCACGCTGCGCAGGTTCCCCATCCCGTAATCGATGACTGCGATCAATGAGGATCTTCCTCTCTCGGATTTCAGAGGATCCCCTTGGTGGAGTGAGCCCCCTCGACCCTGGGATCGGGGCGGGAAGCCTCAGCCAGGGCACGCCCGGCGGCCTTGAACAGGGCCTCGAGGACGTGGTGCGGGTTTTCGCCGGCCAGCCTGCGCAGGTGCAGGGTGAACCTCCCGTTGCTGGTCACCGCCCGCCAGAATTCGGAAAGGAGTCCGACCTCGAACTCTCCCACCCGCTCGGTGGACAGCGGAACGTCCAGGGCCAGGTAGGGCCGGGTCGCCAGGTCCACCGCCGCCAAAGCCAGGGCGTCGTCGAAGGGTAGCAGCGAGGAGCCGTACCTGGCCAGCCCCTCCCGGCCGCCCAGGGCCTCGTCAATCGCGGCGCCCAGGCAGAGCCCCACGTCCTCGACCAGGTGGTGGTAATCCACCTGGAGATCACCCTTGGCCCGCACCTCCAGGCCGAAAAACCCGTGCCGGGCGAAAGCGGTGAGCATGTGGTCGAAAAAGCCCACGCCGGTGTCCACCCTCGGGCCGTCTGAAGCGGCGCCGGTTAAAGCGGCGCCGGTTGAATCAGCAGCGCCTGCCGATGCGCCACCGGCCGCCGTGGCGCCGCTTTCACCGCCGCGATCCAGCGCATCGTTGCCGGCCGCAGCGCCGGCACTCGTCAGACCGCCATCCAGGTCCAGGGTCAGGCGGATCTCCGTTTCCCTGGTCTTTCGCTCGATCACGGCTTTACGCCGGGGCTTCGACTCAGGTTTTGACAGTGATTTCGACCCAGGCTTCATCCCGTCCATCTTCCTCACCCCTTCCGTCCGGCCAAATCGGCAAGCTTCGCCAGGAAAAGATCGTTCTCCTCCGCCCTTCCGGCCGTGACCCGGAGGCAGTCGCGCAGGGCCGGGTCGCCGAAGAACCCGCGGATGGAGATCCCCGCCTCCACGAGCCCCTCGTAAAGGGACCGGGCCCGACCGCCCTCGACCGTGAAGAGCACAAAGTTGGTCTCGGATGGATGCGGGGAAATCCCGTCCATCCCGGCCAGCGCATCGGCCAGGCGCTCCCGCTGTCCGACGAGCCAGCGCACCCTGTCCAAGAAGAATTCCTTCCGCCGCAGTACCGCGGCGGCCGCCGCCTGCGTGAGGACGTTCACGTTGTAGGGCAGCTTGGCCTTCCAAAGCTCCCGGACGAGGGGGGCGCCGGCCGCCAGGTACCCGATCCGCAGCCCGGCCACCGAGAAGGCCTTGGAGAGGGTCCGGAGCACGGCCAGGTTAGGGTACCGGTCCAGCCACCGAACGGCGGAGGGCCGCCCGCTGAACTCGGCGTAGGCCTCGTCGAGCAGCACCACCCAGCCCCGGGAGAGGCCGGCCGCGAGGATCTCCTCAATGTCCGCCTCCGGGTAACCGTTTCCGGTGGGGTTGTTGGGGTTGCACACGAAAACAACGCCCCGCCCTCCGGCCATCGCGGCGATGATCTCCGCGGCCGGCAGGGAAAATCCCCGCCCCAGGGGCACGGCCTGCGGCTCCGTCGATGACCAGGCCGCCGCCAGCGCGTAGATCGGGAAGGTCGGCGGGTGGATCAGCGCCCGTTTCCCCGGCCCCCCGAAGACGGAGAGGATGATCTGGATCAGCTCATCCGACCCGTTTCCGATCATGACCTGCTCCGGCGCCACCCCGGCGTGTTCGGCCAGAAGGGAGCGCAACTCCCGCGCCCCCGGATCGGGATAACGGTTGCAGGGGATGGTGGTCACCGCAGCCGCCAGCTCTTCCTTGACCTCCGGGGGGAGATCGAAGGGGCTCTCGTTAGCGTCCAGGCGGATCGCTGCCGCACCGTGCCCGCCGTCGTAGGCGCTGATCGCCCGGATGGCCGGCTTGACCAGGTCGGTCAGCCCGCCGTTCAGCTCAATTACCCCGTTCGCCTCAGTCGCCCCGCTCATCGTCCGATCCTCCGTTCATCGCCTTCCCCAGCCTAACCTCGACCGCCCGGGCATGCCCCTCCAGCCCCTCCAGGCGCGCCAGCCGCATCGCCGCCCCGCCCATGCCCGCCAGGGCTGGCGCGCCGGCGTAGAGGACGTTGATCCGCTTCAGAAAGGCCCCCACCCCCAGCGGTGAGGCGAACCTCCCGGCGCCCCCGGTGGGCAGCACGTGATTGGGGCCGGCCACATAGTCGCCGAGGACCTCCGGGGTCATCGGCCCGACGAAGATCGCCCCCGCGCTCTCGATCCGCCCCAGGACGGCCCAGGGATCCCGCACCAGCAGCTCCAGGTGCTCGGGGGCGAACTCGTTCAGGACCTCGATCCCCTCGTCCAGGGATGATACCAGCACCACCGCTCCCTGGGAAGCGAGGCTTTCGGCGGCGACCTCCCGCCGGGGAAGGTCTGCAAGCTGTGCGGCCACGGCCTCCCGCACCCTCCCCGCCAGCACCGCGGAGTCGGTGACCAGGATCGGCCAGGACAGGGGATCGTGCTCCGCCTGGGCTAGAAGATCGGCAGCCGCATGGGCCGGATCCGCCTCTTCGTCGGCCAGGATCGCCACCTCGCTGGGCCCGGCCAGCAGGTCGATCCCCACCTGTCCGAAGACCAGCTTCTTGGCGAGGGTCACCCAGATGTTGCCCGGACCGGCGATCACGTCCACCCGGGGTACGGTCTCGGTGCCATAAGCCATGGAGGCCACGGCCTGGACCCCCCCGATCCGGTAGATCTCGTCAACCCCTGCCACGGCCGCGGCGGCCAGCACGTAGGGGGACACCGCGCCGCCGCGCCCCGACTCCGTCCCGCCAGTCCCCGACTTCAATCCAGACCCTGACTCCGACCCAGGCCCAGACTCCGACCCAGACCCCGGAGGGGTGCACAGGACGATCCGCTTGACCCCGGCGACCCGTGGGGGGATGACGGTCATCAGCACGGAGGAAGGATAGGCCGCCGTCCCGCCGGGGACGTAGACCCCGGCCGTGCCCACCGCGCGCACCAGTTGACCCGCCAGGGAACCGTCCTCCCGGGCCTGGAACCATGAGGTCGCCGTGGCAAGCTGCCGCTGGTGAAAGTCCTCGATCCGGGAGCGGGCCTCCCGGAGGTCGTCGAGGAAGGCTTCATCGGCGCCCCGCAGGGCTCCCTCGATTTCCTCGGGTGTGACCCGCAACTGGGCGGGCTCCAGTTCCACCCCGTCGAACTGCCTGGTATAGCGGAGGACCGCGTCATCACCGTTTCGGCGGACGTCGTCGACAATGGACTCCACACGGCGCATCTCGGCCCCCTCCAGGTCGAGCCAAGCCAAGCGCCGGCGCGCCGCCGTCTTCCGAAACTCGCTTGCCGATAGCTCCTCCAGCAGGGGTTTCAACCCGCCCATCCCCTTCACTGCAACTCCGCGTTTCCCTCTCCGGCCACTCCGCCCGCCGCCACCCCGGCGGCTTCCCTCACCGCCTGGGAGAAGGCTGAGATCCGCGAGTGATAGAGCCGGAAGCTGACCCGGTTGCAGATCAGCCTGGCGGTCGCCACCGCCAGGTCCTCCACCGCCACCAGGTTGTTCTCCGCCAGGGTTCTCCCGGTGGAAACCAGGTCCACGATCACGTCCGACAGCCCCAGCAGGGGGGCCAGCTCCACCGAGCCTCGCAGATGAATGATCTCCGCCTGGATCCCGCGGTCGTGAAAGTGTTCTTCCGCCAGCCGGGGGTACTTGGTGGCCACCCGGATCCTCCCGATGCCGGTGCCGTTCAAGAGATCCCTCGACCCGGCGGGAACGGCCACCGCCAGGCGGCACCGGCCGAAACCGAGGTCGACCAGTTCAGCCACTTCGCGGCGCTCTTCGAGGAGATCGTCCTTTCCGACCACCCCTAAGTCGGCCACTCCGTACTCAACGTAAGTGGGAACGTCACTGGTCCGCACCACCAGGTAACGCCAGCCGGCCTCGGGGAAATCGTGGACAAGTTTGCGGGATCCCAGCAGCCCTTCCACCGGGCATCCGACCGCCTGCAGGAGGGTCAGGACCTCTTCCATGAGCCTTCCCTTCGGAAGGGCCAGGGTCAGCGGCTCGGGGCCCCCCTTCTCCTGCTCGCCCCTGCGGGTGCTTTTGCCCTTGATCTTATCCGAGCTCAACCCTCAAACCCCCTCATTCAGGTGCCACCCTTTACCTTCTGAGATCGATCACGGCCTCATACACAGCCGTCCCCGGCCCAGCCGCAGGTTTCATCCCAGACCTCGCCGCCGGCCCTGCTGCCTCTTCCTGCCCGGACGCCCTTTCCGGCGGCTCCGTCGGGCCGATCTCCCCTTCCCCGCCCCCCATCAGCGCATCGGCCAGCCCCGGCCGCCGGGAAAGGAAGGTGATCCGGCCGATCCCCCGCTCCTGGGCATAGGCCAGGGCGGCTTCGGCGTTCTTTCCGGATACCTCCACCTCGACGATGAGGCCTTTCGCCCTGAGCTCCCGGGCCCGCCTGGCGGCCTCGGCGTAAAGATCGGCCTCCAAGGGCACGATCAGCCAGCTGAACGGCTGGGTTGCCCACGTGCCGGCGGCCCCGTCCCGGGCGGCGAGGGCGATCATCAGACTGTTCAGGTCAAAGGCGAAGCCGGTGGCCGGCAGCGGCGAACCGAACTGGTCCAGCAGCCGATCGTAGCGGCCACCGCCGCAGACAGGCAACCCCACCCCCCGGACATGCCCTTCGAATACGATCCCCGAGTAATATGCGAAGTCACGCACTACGCCCAGGTCGACCCGAACCTGCTCGGAGAGGCCGAGACGCTCCAGGTGATCCAGGACGTCTCCAATCACCCGGGCGGCCTCGCGCGCCCCCTGGCCCCCCGCCGCCACGGCGAAAGCCTCCAGCTCATCCCTGCCGCCCACCACCGAGGGAAGGCGGACCAGGATCCGGCGCAGGGAGTCGGAGATGGGCAGTTTGGCGGCAATCCTCTCCAGGGTGACCAGGTCCCGCCTGGCGACCGTCCCGAGGATCAACCGTCGGTCTTCCTCTCCGAGCCCGGCCTCCTCCAGGATTCCCTGGACACAGCCCGCATGGCCGATGGCGATCTGTGAGTCCTGCAGGCCCAGCCTGCGGAGCCCTTCCACCGCCAGGGACAGGATCTCGGCGTCCGCCGCCCCCTCAGGGGCGCCAATCAGTTCCGCCCCGATCTGGTAGGTCTCGTGAGGCCGTCCGGCCCCGGGATCCTGGTACGAGAACAGGCTTCCGGCATAGCAAAGCCGCCAGGGCCCGGGGGCGGCCCCCAGCTTGGTGGCCACGATCCGGGCCAGCGGCGTGGTGAAATCCGGGCGGAGAACCAGGATCCGTCCTCGGCGGTCGAAAAACTTATAGGTTTGCTCCACTTTGCCCCCGAGCCCCATCTCGACGGCCTCGTAAAACTCGAAACCCGGGGGGATCACCTCCTGGAACCCGTAACCGGTGAACAAACCCCGAAGGTTGTCCTCGATCCGCTTCTTCTGGAGAGCCTCGCCCGGGAGATAGTCCCTCACCCCGAGGGGAAGCTGCGTCCGATACTCCAAACCGTTCATTATCTCGCCCCACAGTGCGGATTGTCGTGCGTGGATCGGTCCATACTTACTCTGCTGCTTTAGCGCGATAAAGTGATAAAGCCTCGAACCAACCTTCATCTTACAACTCCGGAAACTTCCGGTCAAGGGGGATGCCACAAAACGTCTCCTGGTACAGTTATTGCATGAGATCTTTGCATGAAATCCTGTTTATGACCCGTGGCGCCTAGAGTGCTGCAAGAGGAGGAATCCGAAAGTGGCAAAGCCGGATCTCCGTACCTTCATCGAATTGCTGGAGAACACGTTCCCTGAGCACCTGGCCTACGTCGAAAAGGAGATCGATTCCAGCCTCGAGCTAATGGTGCTGCAGCAGAAGCTCTGGAAGGAGCGCAAGTTCCCCTTCCTGGTCTGCAACCGGGTAAAGGACTCCTCGATGCCGGTGGTCACCAACC
>JACPQU010000106.1 GCA_016190305.1 Bacillota bacterium | reverse complement strand
GGCGGGAGCGGTGGCAGAGCGGATGAAACTTACGGTCTACCTGGCCTACAGCTTCCTGGTCAGCGCCCTGATTTACCCGGTCTTCGGGCACTGGATCTGGGGCGGAGGCTGGCTGGCCGCTCTCCCCTTCGGGGGCGGAGCAAAAGATTTCGCCGGTTCGGGCGTCGTGCATGTGGTGGGAGGGCTGGTGGCGCTGGTGGGCGCCGCCATGGTCGGGCCCCGGGCCGGCAAGTATGACCGGGATGGCTCACCCCGCGCGATCCCGGGTCACAATATGACCTACGTCGTGGTCGGCACCCTGTTCCTCTTCTTCGGCTGGTTCGGGTTCAACGCCGGCAGCACCATGGCTGCCGGAGATCTCCGGATTTCGGTCATCGCGGTCAACACTTTCCTCGCCGGAGCAACCGGAGCGGTGACCGGTCTTTACCTCAGCCTCTTCCGCACCGGAAAGGCCGACATCACCCTTGCCTGCAACGGTTCCCTGGCTGGACTGGTGGGGGTCACCGCCCCATCCGCCTTCATCGCTCCGTGGGCGGCGGTGGTCGTCGGGGGGATCGGGGCCCTGGTGATGGCCTGGAGCCTCGGTTTCGTGGAGCGAGTGCTCAAGGTTGATGATGCCGTAGGAGCAGTCTCGGTGCATGCCGCCGGGGGAATCTGGGGGCTGATCGCGGTGGGCATCTTCGCCGACGGTACCTACCAGGGGGTCAAAGGCATGATCCTGGGGGACTACGCTCAACTCATCGCCCAGTTGATCACCGTCGCAGCGGTCATGGCTTGGGCTCTCCTCACCGGCTTCCTGCTCTTCACCATCCTCAAACGGACGATGGGACTGCGGGTATCCCATGAGGAAGAACTGAGCGGACTTGACCTGTCGGAACATGGGATCTCGGCCTACCCGGCTGAACAATCAATTCCGCTGTAGCGGATACAATGGATATAACGGATGCAATGGATATAACGGATACAACGGATATAACGGATACAACGAAACCGTGCACCAAAGGAGGTGCCCCAAGATGCCCGTGGAAGCGCTGCTGGGATTTTTAGGGTTTGTCGGACTGTTTCTTTTATTCGTTGTGATCCCCAGCCGAATGCAATCTGCAGCCCAAAAATCCCTTGATCTCCGCAAGGAGGACCAGGCCGACCCCCCCTACGTCGGAGGTTGAGCGCACGGAGGGGAGGGCCGCCGGCCCTCCCCTCCCTCCTTCCGGTCCCGGCACGGCACAGGTCGGCTGCCGCCGGGTGTAGTCCCGAACTTGCGTTCGCTAGATGAGTATCACCTCGATACCCATCTCCCTCAAACCTTCCACATGATCAGCAGGGGCGTCCCGATCGGTGATCACCCGGTGGACCAAGGAGAGAGGACCAATCTGGGCTAGGCACACTTTACCGAACTTGCGCGAATCGGCCACCAGGATCACCTCACCGGCCGCATCGATCATGGCCCGCTTGACCTGGACATCGAGAAAACTGTTGTTCGTGATCCCCCGATCGAGAGAGACGCCCCCGGCAGCGAGGAAAGTTTTGTCCACGTTGATTTCCCTCAAGGATTTTTCGGCCAGGTGACCCACGGCGGAGAGCGAAGCAGGGTTGACATCACCGCCGGTGATCACGACCCGAACACTCTTGTGGGCCAGCTCCGCGGCGATATTAACGGCATTTGTGACCACGGTGACGTTCAGGTTCTTTTTCAGGTGACGCGCAATTTGCATCGTTGTGCTTCCGGAGTCGAGGATGATGGACTCCCCTTCCTCGATGTACCCCATGGCGGCCTTTCCGATGCGCTCTTTTTGATCCCGCAGCTCGTGCTCGCGGAGGGTGAAGGCCGGCTCATACCCGGAGGGGTTGGATAAACTGACCGCGCCCCCATGCGTCCGCTTCAGAATACCTTCCTTTTCCAACTCCCGCAGGTCATTGCGTACCGTAACCTGGGATACGCCCAAGCCCTGCGCAAGCCCGGCAACCTCGACGATACGATCTCTCTCGATAGCCTCGATGATCTTAAGGCGCCTTTCCGCCCCGATCAAATCCGTAAACCCCCCTGAAATAGTGAGATGGAAAAAAAGGTAAAACTGCAACAAAG